>JBAVUZ010000672.1:0-10347 GCA_049697035.1 Candidatus Angelobacter sp.
TCCTTGCTAAGGACCTCGCGCAGGCGGGAACGCACTTGCACCATGGCCAGGGAATGTCCACCTAGCTCAAAAAAATTATCGTGAATGCCGGCTTGGCGGAGCCCCAGAACTTCCCGCCAGATTGCAGTTACAACTTCCTCGGTTCGGTTGCGCGCGGCAGTATAAGCTGATGACGCAACGCGCTCTCCTTCACTCAGCAGAATCAGCGCCTTGCGGTCTACCTTCCCGTTTACGGTGAAAGGCAGTTGATCGAGCATGATAAATTCGGAAGGAATCATGTACTCCGGTATTTGCTGGCGTAGTTCATTGCGTAGCTGTTCCGCATTCAGAGTTGTGTCTGGGGCATGCACAACATAAGCAAATAAATTTGATTGCCCGGCTTTTCCGTCCGTCATCAGCACAACCGCATCTCGAACACCCCTGGATCGGCGCAGGACAGCAGCGATTTCTTCTAACTCTACGCGATATCCGCGGATTTTTATCTGATCATCACGACGTCCACAGAATTCCAGCTGTCCTCCGGGGAGAAAGCGTGCCAGATCGCCGGTGCGATACAAGCGCGATCCAGCAACACCGCTGACGGAATCAGGAATAAACCTTTCCGCCGTCAGGTCAGGCCGTTTGCAATAACCACGCGCAAGACCTGCGCCGGCCACGTACAGTTCTCCAATCTCGCCCAACGGCAGGGGTTGCAGGCTATCATTCAAAATGTATCCATATACATTGTTGATCGGATTTCCAATGGAGGGATGGCTGGATTGTGAAATCCTGCAAATAGAAACATCCACAGTGCATTCCGTGGGGCCGTACACGTTATAAAAGTCGATTTGCTTCTCGCCTCGCAAGTGACTCCAGGTTGATGCGTCTATGGCTTCACCACCAATCAGCACAACGCTGGGAACGGCACGAGCGCTTCTAACAGCGCCTTCACTCAACATCAGGCGCAGCAAGGATGGTGTGCAATCCAGAACATCAATATTTTTCTCATTTATATAAGCAACGAGGGCTTCAGGATCAAATCGTTTCTCTTCCGGCACAATGCAAACAGTGTCTCCTTTGAGAATCCGGATCCACTGTTTCACTGAGGCATCAAAAACCACCGGAGCATTCATACTGACTCGGGCCGGCGAGACGATGTTGGAATAAACAGTCTGGTCAAGCCCTTGAAGCAAGTTCAGTACAGATTGATGCTGAATCATGACGCCTTTTGGACTTCCTGTTGAGCCGGAAGTATAGATGGCATAGGCCAGATTTTCAGGATGAATTATCACTTCAGGATTTTTCGCACTTGCTTTGGCAATCAAGTCATCGTCAATGCAAATAACTTTACTTAGAACACCTGTGAACAGGCCAGCAAGCGAATATTGCGTCACAATAGCGACAGCCGCTGTTTCTTCAAGAATGTAATTCAGACGTTGCGTTGGATAAGTGCGGTCCAATGGGACATATGCTGCACCTGCCTTGAGAATACCCAAAAACGCAACTACGATCTCCACCGATCTTTCCAAGCATATTGCGACATAGTCTTCAGCCTTTACACCGACTTTAAGCAGATGATTTGCGACCATATTTGCATTTTCGTTCAATTCTGCAAAGGTCAGACATTGCTGCTCATAGCAGACGGCAGTCCTCCCAGGCGTGGCCGACACCTGCTGCTCAAAACGAACTGCGATATTATCGCCAGCAAAAGCTAATTCGCTCCATGGACGTCCTACCGGAACCGGTACTGTGTCAGGACTTGATTTATACGAGTTGGATATCAGAATCTTCCTTAGTTCACTAATATGCCCATCTGGTTTTTCAACGATGAAGCCGTAAACAGTAACTAAATCCCTAAGAAGGCGTTCCATCTTTTCAGTCTTGAATCGGATGGAATGACGCAAACAAACACGGATCTCGCCATCGGGTCTAAGCGTGAACACAAGACTCAAATCGAAGATAGCTGTCTCAATTGCAAGTTCCACCGGTTCGAGACTGAGATCGCCAAATTTCATTTCAGAAATGGGGTCCTCTTGGAGCAACACCGTGGTCTGAAAAAATGGATTCCGGCTGAAATCTCGCTGAGGTTGCAAGACCTCTACTAGTTTTCCAAAAGGCACATCCTGATGCGCATAAGCTGAAAGCGTCACCTCGCGCACACGCGCAAGTAATTCACCGAAACTAGGATCGCCATGGAACTGCGTTCGCAGCACCACCTCGTTTGTGAACAATCCAATCAGATCTTCGGTCCCGGTGATATTGCGGTTCGCCATGGAAGAGCCTACGACAATATCTGCCTCTCCAGTGTATTGCGAAAGTTGCGCTTGGAACCCAGCAAGCAGAAGCATGAACAAAGTTACGTTCTCCTTGCGGCCCAACGCTTTCATCTTATGGCTCAACTCCGCGCTGAGCACCGTCTGCAGCGTCTGCCCACGATAGTCTGGCTTATCTCCTCGCGAAAAATCAGCAGGTAGTTCCAGGCGTGGCACGTTCGCAAGTTGCTTTCTCCAGTACTCCAGCCCCGCATTCAGGCCTCCATTCGCCCAGCGCTTATGCTCCCACGCCGCATAATCGGCATATTGGAACGGCAACTCCGCTGTATAGTCGCCATCCATTTGATGGGAAACATAAAACTGCGCCAACTCACGAATCATGATCGCAATGGACCATGCATCCGCGATGATATGGTGCATCGCCACCATTAAAACGTGCTCCTGTTCTCTTAACTGGAACAAAATCGCCCGCAGTAATGGTGGACGGCTCAACACAAACTCGTGGGCGGATTCCTGTCTCAACTCTTGTACGAGCCGCTCCGCCGGTTCGGGATGCCCTCTTAAATCTCTTATTTCCAACTCGAATGGAATCTGCCCGTGAACCAGCTGAGGGTGCCCCTGCCGTTCAACAAAACCGGTGCGCAGCACTTCATGGCGAAGAATGACCGACTGAAAACTCTGCCGCAAGGCTTCAACATTCAACTTGCCTTTCAGCCGTGCTGCTCCACTTATGTTGTAGGCATGACTACTCCCTGAGAACTCGTCAAGAAACCAGAGTCTCTGTTGTGCGGAGCTGAGTTGCCGACGGCCATGCTCATTTCTGCGCAGAATTGGCTCCCGCACACCAGAGCCCTGGACTTGAGAAAGCTCTTTGATATGTGCGGCTAATAATCCAACCGTCGGAAGCTCGAAAATGGCCCGTAAGGCAACATCACAGCCGAACACCCGTCGTAGTTGCAACACTATTCGCGTGGCCAGTAAGGAATGACCGCCTAAAACAAAAAAGTTTGATTCCGCAGAAAGATCTGTCACTCTCAGCAAATCAGACCAAACACCGGCGACCAATTCTTCAATGGGATCCAAATTCGCAGGGCCAGAACTCTCAATGTCCATGCTGGCTTCCAGCTGTACCAATTGCTTGCGATCGATCTTTCCATTCGCCGTTAACGGCAAACGATCAAGAAAAACAAACTGCGTAGGCACCATGTAGTCCGGCAAGGCTGATCTGAGAAAGGTACGCAGCTCTGCTGGTCTCAAGTGCGCAGCTTGCACGGTTACGATGTAAGCGACCAATCGCTGGCCTTCTTGAGGCTCTGGTTTAATCAGTATAATGCAATCATGTATCTCTAGATGGCGTTTCAGCGCCGATTCAATCTCGCCCAGCTCTATTCTGTATCCACGAAGTTTTACCTGATGGTCCAGGCGGCCCATATATTCGATAGTTCCATCAGAAAGATATCGTCCGAGATCTCCGGTACGGTAAAGCCTTCCTCCCTCGCCATTTCCGAACGGATCAGGTACAAACCTTTCAGCGGTTAGGGCCGGACGGCTCAAGTAACCGCGCGCTACCCCGATTCCACCTACATAAATTTCTCCTGGAATTCCTGGCGGCAACAACATCTGTCGCTGGTCGAGCAACCATGTGCTATACCCTGGCAGCGGTGCTCCAACCACGCTCCGGCCGGCAGTTACATCGTCCGGCCCCAGTAGCTTGTAGGTTACGTGTATGGTCGTTTCCGTGATTCCGTACATGTTTACCAGAACAGTATTGTCTTCACCGTGCAGCCTGGTCCACGATTCCAGCTTTTTTACATCAAGAGCTTCACCGCCAAAAACAATCGCGCGCAACCCAAGATGGACGGCTTCACCAGTTTGTTCCTCGTAATCCAGCAATTGATAAAACGCTGATGGCACCTGGCTCAAAATTGAAACGTTTTTCTCTATGAGCACCTGATGGAACTCGCGCGGCGAGCGTCGCGCGGCTGAAGGGACAATCACGAGTGCCCCTCCGTAACCCAGAGCGCCCCAAATCTCCCAGACGGAAAAATCAAATGAGTACAAATGAAACAGTGACCATCGATCATCCTGTCGGAATTTAAAGTGTGTATTGGCGGCACTCAACAATCCAGCAAGGTTTCCGTGCTGGACCATGACTCCTTTGGGCTGCCCGGTTGAGCCTGAGGTGTAAATCACATAAGCTAAATTGGACTCTTGGACGGGAATCCCAGGATTGTCCGCGCTCTGCTTTTGCCATCTCGCACCGTGGTCTAAAATCAGCGACGGAACGTTACGGAGCGGCAGCTTTTCCATCGCCGCCTGCTCCGCCAAAAGGAATATGACTCCAGCGTCATCCAGCATGTAAGCCAGTCGGTCAGATGGATATTCATGGTCGAGCGGGAGATAAGCGGCTCCAGCTTTCAAAGTTGCAAGCATTGCCACGATCATCCATTCGTTGCGGTCGAAACAGATAGCGACTACCATTTCCGGGCGAATGCCGCGTGCTATCAATTCATGTGCAACCCGGTTGGCAATGGCGTTGAGATCACGGTATGTCAGGCTCCTATCTTCGGCCTCCACCGCGATTGCTTCCGGAAAGAGCTGCGCTTGTTCTTCAAACCATGAGTGCACGCAGCCTGCTTTTGGATGAAACGGTCTACCATTCCATTCGGTGAGAATTTGATTTTGCTCATGCTTATCCAAGAGTGATAAATCGCCTATACGCTGCATCGGATGGCTGACGGCCTGCTCCACAAGCTTCACATAGCGTGCCGCCATTCGCTGGATAGTTTTCTCGCTGAAAATGTCTTTGTTGTATTCAATCCACGCGATAAGTTCTGAATCTTTGTCCTCTTCAATCGTGAGCATGAGGTCGAACTTGGAAGTGCCGGTTTCTACTACTCTTGGCTGAGCAATTACATCTCCCAGACGCATTTGGCCGATGAGTCCGATCTGCCATGCGAACACCACCTGCACCAATGGCATGCGTGATGCATCCCGTTGGGTCTCCACTAGGTCCACTACTTTTTCAAAAGGAATATATTGCCATGCTTGCGCCTGTGCGACGGTGACCCTGATCTGCTGCAAAAAAGACGCAAAAGTTTCTTCACTTTCAATTTGTGCCCTTACAGGTACAAGATTGGCAAACAAACCAATCAATTTTTCGCTTTCGACCTCTTGCCGATTCGCAACAGGACTTCCAACAACAATGTCTGTTTGACCTGAATAGCGCGATAGCAGAGCCTGGAAGCAGCCCAGAAGCAGCACATAGGGCGTGATTCCTTCGCGGTTGCACGATCTCTTAAGATCTCTACTCAGCGCCTGGCCCAAGGCAAATCGCACCATATCGCCCCGGTAAGAAGATGCTGCTGGCCGCGGCATATCTACCGGCAAATCCAGCACTGCGGGCGCTCCTGATAACTGTTTCTTCCAGTAGGCCAACCCCTCGTTCATGTTGCCCGTTTGGTGTAACCTTCTCTCCCAAATCGCATAATCAGTAAACTGGGAACTCAGCGCTGGAAGAGCAGATGGCTTTCCATCGCAGTATGCGCGATATAACTCTTCCAGCTCTTTTAGCAGTACTCCGATGGACCATCCATCTGCAACAATATGGTGCAGCACAACAATCAGCGTGTAATCCCGTTCTCCGGTCTGCATCAATTGGACCCTGATCAAGCCGGCTCGTCCAAGCTCAAATGGCCGCTTTGCTTCTTCTTCCAATTTTTTTCTTAGCAACTCTTCTGTCTTCTGGTTATTCAATCCTGATTGAAGGTCCGTTTCCTTCAGCTCAAATTCACCCACCTCGCAAACCTGTTGCCGCGGCCCCGTTTCTGTTGAAATAAATGCCATTCGCAGCACCGCATGGCGTTGGACAATCTTCTGTAAGCTATCACGCATTGCCTGCTTGTTTAATTTCCCTTGCAGCCGAACCGCGCCAGCAACGTTGTAAACAGGCAAACCGGGATTCATCTGCTCAAAAAGCCACATCCGCTCCTGCGCAAACGAAAGTTCAACTGGACCATCCAGAGCAATATGCAGAACAGATGGAAGAAGATGAATTGGATGACCGGGCTCAATGCTCTTCGCCATGCCGGCAACTGTTGGGGATTTTAAAAGCTGTGCGAGTGAAATTGTCCGGCGCATCCGAGCTTCCAATCTCGCCTTGATCTGCATCATTAGAAGGGAGTGACCGCCCAGAAGAAAGAAATCATCTTCAGCTCCAACCTGCTCAACTTTCAATACTTCTTGCCAAACCGCAGCAATCTCGCGCTCTGTGTCAGTGGCTGGCTTCCTGCCACCGGGAATAGTTAGAGGTTGCGGCCGGGGCAAACTCTTGCGATCAATTTTTCCGCTGAACGTCTTCGGTAAGTCCGGCAGCAGAACAAGATGGTTCGGCAACATATATTCCGGTAACCGATGCTGCAGATATTCCCGTACTTTCTGGAGCGAAATTTCATCATCTGCCCGAGGCACGATATAGGCGACCAGATGTCTATCATTCTGATCTTCAATCACCACCACCGCGTTCTCGCGCACTGCTTCCCATTGGCCCAATACTGCTGAAATCTCTCCTAACTCAATTCTGAATCCACGTATTTTCACTTGCTGGTCACCGCGCCCTAGATAAAGCAATTGACCATCTGCTCGCCATCTGGCTAAATCGCCTGTGCGAAAGAGCCTCTCTCCTGGAATCCGGCTGAATGGGTTTGGCACAAAACGTTCCGCACTCCAGTCTGAATGCCGCCAGTAACCGCGTGCCAGACCCACGCCACCGATATAAACTTCCCCCACCACTCCCAACGGTGCCAGCTGAAACTCTGCATCAAGCACATATAATTGGGTGTTGCCTATTCCCCGCCCTATCGTTACATTTGCTTCATCCCTGACGTTTGTCCAGGATGAGTAAGTAGTCGTCTCGGTTGGACCATAGAGATTGTTAACGCGCTTTATGTCGCCTGCTGCAAAGATCTTCCGAACCAGAGATTCATGAAGCGGCTCACCAGCCAGATTTATAGTCGACACTCCTGCGGGAAGCGGCCGCTCTAATAATTTCTCCATTGCCGAAGGCACGGTGTTAATCAACCTGACCCTCGGGTTCGCGGTTGCATCGGGCCAGGCCTCGTACCATTGGAGAATGTTCTCTACCAATATCACTGTGCCGCCGCAACTCAATGTTGCCCACAATTCAAAAATAGATAGATCAAAACAAATCGAGGTGGCGGCCAAAACACCACTGAACTCTTCTGGGCTAAAGGTATTTCTGGCCCAAGCCACAAAGGAGAGAATGTTGTGATGGGTCAGCATCACACCTTTTGGGATTCCTGTGGAACCTGAGGTGTAGATCAGATATGCCAATTGGTCACTGATAAAAGTCCTGGCCACTGCAGCGGAACTCTCCTGCTGCAACCCGGATATCTCATTCAGAGTGACAACGCATGCTGCTGTTCCTTCCACCCTCGACCGCAGTTCCTTCTCTGTAAGCACAACTTTTGCGCCTGCGTCTTCCAGCATGTACCGCAAACGTTCATGCGGATATTGATGATCGAGTGGCACATACGAGGCTCCAGCTTTCCACACGCCTAACATGGCAGCGATCATTTCCGGCGTCCGCCGCATGCAGATGGCTACAAGATCTTCCGTGCCAACTCCACGACCGCAAAGGTATTGAGCTATCTGATTGGCGCGAGTATTTAAATCACCAAAGCTAAGGCGCGCTGTTCCAAACACCAGCGCCGTTCGGTCGGGATTGAGGATTGCTTGGCGCGAGATCTGTTCATATACCGCATCCTGATGATCGTATTTCAGCGCTGTCTGATTAAAATCAAACAGTAGCCTGATGCGCTCGTCTTCTGTAATGACCGGCAGTTCACTCAGCAGACGGTCTGGATCGGCCACGATTCCACGCAGCAACTGGAGAAAGCTCTGGCTCCATCGAGCCACCGTATCGCCATTAAAAATATCAGTGCTGTATTGCCATGCTCCCAGCAAGCCCGCCTTGCCTTCACTCATGGTCAATACCAGATCAAACTGCGCCGTCTGTTCCTGCACGGGAAATGCTTCACACTGTAACCCGCCCACATCCACACGTACGCCCTCTTCGCCCATGGCAAGCGCCGCAAAATCCGCCGAGTGTTTCGCGTAAGCTTTCTGAAAAGCAAACATCGTCTGGAAAATTGGTGAAGAATTAAAGCTGCGGGGGATGCCCAGCTTCTCCACCATTAGCGGAAATGGATAGAGGTCATGGGCAAAAGACTTGATACTTTTTTGACGGACATCTGCTAAAAACTCCGTGAAGGTTTTGCGCTCTGTAAAATCGGCGATCATCGGCAAAACGTTTACAAAGTAGCCAGCGAGATCAGACAATTCAGCCCGCGATCTGCCAGAAGTTGGCACACCAACTGCAAATCTCGTCTGGGCCGTAAGCCGATAAAGCAGAACCTGAAAGGCCGCAAGAAGAGCCATGAATAATGTTGTTTGCTGGCCTAAGCCAATCTTCTTGATTTCCGCAGCCAATGCTGGTTCAATCACAAACTCAAGTGTCTTTCCGTGAAAAGTCGATATAGGCGGCCGCGGATAATCGCCAGGCAAATTCAGCGATGCTATCTCACTGGATAATGCCTGTTCCCAATACGCCCACAGGGCCTCGCCTTGCACGCCTGATACAAGCTGGACCTGCCAAGAAACAAAATCGGAGTAGCTATATTTCAGCGGCGGAAGACTGGCCAACCCTATATCCCCCTTGGCCCTGTAAAGCTTGCCTAATTCATTTAAAAGCACCATCAGAGACCAAAAATCTGCAATGAGATGATGGACCACGAGTTGTAGAACATGATCCTTTTCGCTCCGCTTGAAGAGAAACGCGCAAAACAGTGGTCCGTTCGCTAAATCAAAGATTTTTCCGCTTCGTTCACTCAGCATCTTGTCAAAACCGGACTCACTTAAAGCCGATGCATCCACACATTCAAAGCAGACTTTTGCCGCAGTTTGGACCAGCTGAATAGGCTCACCGTGGCTGTTAGTAAAAGTCGTGCGCAGTACCGGATGTCGATCGACAAGCGCCTGCAATGACTGCTGGAGCAGATCGATTTCAATTTTCGATGTGATCCGAATCGCCCGCGCGATGTTATATGCGGAGCTCTGAGGGGCCATCTGCTGCAAAAACCATATTGCCCGTTGTCCATGAGTCAGAGGATAGGCATGCAAACTAGGTGCCGGCGGATGAAACTCAGGCGCGGCGATCCGCGCCTGCTCAACCTGCCGGACGATCTCTGCCAGCGTTACACCTTCAAACAAGTCGGCCATCTTAAGGTCTAGGCCAAATTCCATCTGCAGCCAGTGGACCAGCTCAACCGCTGCCAGCGAGTCAAGCCCATAGGCGGTAAGGGGTTGATCAAGATCAATTCTTTCGGGCGTAACACCCGCTTTCCGCGCAACCTCTCGAATGAGTTGTGTGGAACGAGCGGTGTGAATAGGTCCATTCCTCAGTGCTTCAGATTCACCCAAACTCGCGGGCTTGTTTTCCTGCTCATACCAGGCTGCCACCATACGCAACTTGCCGGTCAAAAAGGCTTCTTTGCAGGCCCATCTCTGAATTTTGCCACTGGAAGTTTTTGGAATTGTGCCTGCTCTTATCAGGACGATGGCATGGGGAGATAATTCATGATTTTCGGCAATGGCCCGCCGGATAGAAGCGAAGATTTTCTCCCAATCACTGTTCGCACGGTTGGCTGCCTCTTGCACAACCACCAGCCGTTCCTCATTTCCAGCTTCAACTGAAAAAGCAGCTCCAGAGCCAGGCTGCAGAACAGAATCACACGCTTCAACCGTAAGCTCAATATCCTGCGGATAATGGTTCTGCCCACGAATGATCAGCAGATCTTTAATCCGGCCAGTGACGAATAACTCCTCATTGTGCAAGAAGCCGAGATCGCCCGTCCGCAAAAAAGGCGCGTCTGCTCCGGCAACATGTGCATGAAATATTTCCTGAGTCAGCTCTGGACGATTCCAATATCCAGCAGCAACACTCTTTCCTCTTACCCATATTTCGCCAACCTGGTCCTGGGCGCAACGCTCATGCGAATGAGGATTAACTATTGCG
>JBAVUZ010000673.1:0-2652 GCA_049697035.1 Candidatus Angelobacter sp.
CCTTTCATTTCTAGTATGCGCGGAGAAGATTACGTTGCTCGCCTTCCGGTCGGAACAGAATTGGTCCTTCGCATAAAGTCGGGTGAACCATCGGTCTCAGTCATGGAAAAGCAAGGATTGGTCAGCGCTGCACCGGCAAACTGTCAATCGGACTGAGTGCTTTGAGTTCAATCCGCGTTGATCTGTGTAAATCCGCGGTATGCTTGTTCCGAGTCTGATGCCGATTGCCTATCTCACGATTGAACTGCGCATTGAAGGCGCGAAGTCACTCAAAGACAAGCGCCAGGTGGTGCGAAGCCTGAAAGACCGCCTGCGCAATTCCTTCAATATTTCCATTGCTGAAATTGACGTCACCGATCTCTGGCAGCGAGCAACGCTCGGCGTCGTCAGCATCTCCGGTTCACGCGACTACCTTGAAGGACTGATGCGCAACGTGGAACAGGCCGCCACGCGCCAGGCCAACAATCTAGGTGCGGAAGTGGTCGACTCGTTCATGGATTACCTGGAGCTGTGAATCGCCGATCAGTGTGAATCAGTGGTAAGGTCTTGCCTTTCCGATCACCAGATCACGCGCGATCACCGGATCACCGGATCTTTTTCCTGATCAGTGTTATCCGTGTAAATCAGTGGTAAGGGTTTGCTCTAGCCGCGTCGCTTCTCAAGTTGCTCCACCACGCCTTCCAGATCAGGATAGCCGGCGCCAAAGCCTCGTGTGAACCAGTTGCCGCCGCGCTCCGCCACTTTCTCGCCATCGGCCAGCACGTCAAACTGGCCGGTCTTTCCCGGTGTAACCACGGCTTCAATGCCCAGCCGCTTTTTAATCATGGCCGCGAGACTCGCAGCCTTGGCCTTGTTGCCCTCTCACGTGGGGCAGGAACGTATCTCAACTTTCATTCTGTCCCTCCAGGTTGTTGGTTCCGGCAGGTTCCTGATCAGCGCTCTCAGCGCAAATCGGTGGTACGGTTTTGCCTTTCCGATCACCAGATCACGCGCGATCACCCGCGATCACCCGATCTTTTTAAATCAGTGGCAAGACTTTTTCTAGAACGGGTTGACCGCGGGAAAATGGATCTTCAGCTTAAAGCAGATGTAGAGGACCAGGATCGCGCCCAGCGTGGAAAAAATGAGTCCGGCGGGATGAAACCGCTGGTTTGTCGGGCGGGAAAACATGTGGCTAACGGCGCCGCCGAGGATGGATCCTATGATGCCGAGCACAATCGTCCAGAAGAGCGTCATGTGCACGTGCATCACGTTTTTCGCGATAACGCCCGAGATCAGCCCAATAAGTACATACCAGATCAGGTGAAACATACTTTCCCTCCAGCGTTTACAACACGGTCGAGTATACGCCAGGGGTCTGGCGAAGATCAGACATTTCGTGGCTTTGCCTAACAACGAAGAAACCGGGCCTTTTGCCCAGTAAAAAGCGATTTTGCCCAATAAATTACTTTAGATTTTTATGGTTTTCACTGGGGAGTCAAAAAAATCCCTACGTGCGTTAACACGTAGGAATACAGTTTCATACCGCTTTTAATTCTTACTTACCGTGAACCAGAGCATACAGGTCAAGACAGGCCTTAATGATCTTGGTTGTGGGCAGAAGAAGTTCTGCGGTTTGCTCCAGTAGAGCGAGTACCTTTTTCATTGTCAAATTGTTTTCCTTTGTAGCTTCTTTGTGTATTCCGACAGTGGGTCGGAGGGTGAAAACAATGCCCGCCTAACGTGTATTAACGCTGGCGGGCTGTAATCATCATACTCTGAGGCAGAGAGGAAAGGTAGAAACTTGACTCCCCGGTGAAACACATAAAACTCTAGTTTTTCCAGAAAGTCGTTTCAATATTTAGTTCGCACATTTCGTGAATCAGCACTACCAGATTATGACAAAGCACCTTACAAAGCGCCTCATTGACCAGCGCGGTATCAGTCTTGCTGCGCAGCGAGTCCCCGAATTTCCTTTTCATCATGGAAAAGGTCGATTCGACGTTGGAACGCTTGTGGTAGTGCTGCAAATACTCTTCACGTTTGTACATGAAATAGTGGAACATTTGCTCATACAGGGCGGAAGCCTTGCCCGTTGTGTTCCGTTTGAAAGCCATAAACGGAGTCGCATTGTGCGCCGTAATCGCGGCCACGTTCTTCGCACCACCATAAGCAGCATCGGCAGAGACTTCGGAGATCGTAAAACCCTTTGCCGTAGCGTTAACCAGCTTGGGCAACATGGGGCTGTCGCCCGAATGTACATCGTCAATCTCAATAGCGGTAATGATGTTCGTCTTGACTCCGCACGTGAGCCTTTATCCATTGCGCCTTTTGCATCATCTTGCCGTATTTGTGGTCATACCAGCGGATATAGCGGGATGTTCCGAAGCCGGAAGAATCGACGGCAAAATCGACTTCCACGCTGGCCAGCGGCAAGCTGCTCTGCCTAATCAGTTCGAGCAATACAGGTGTCAATCCTTCATCCTCAAGGTAGTTAAAAATCGAGTTGTAACAGGGAACACGGGAGATCATGCCGCGCCTGTGAGACTCGCGGAGATCACTCATAAAACGCCGTCCAGAGAAGCAAGAATAGACTTTGAAGGCAGAGGCAAACACGGCATCCCGCAAGGGCAGGCTAGGCCGTCCACGCCGCTGTGTAGTGGGCTCCTGAAT
>JBAVUZ010000674.1:0-2942 GCA_049697035.1 Candidatus Angelobacter sp.
ATAAGCGCGGATTGGAAAAAATGTTTGGCCATTCAAGCCTGCTTTTCGAAGCACGATGCTTTTGGTGATGACGCTCCGTAAGCGACGAAAGCAGCCTGCATCGCAATTTGCCAATGTGATCCACTCAGCTTGCACTCCGACGCTCAAGCTAAATTAATTGCCATCTGCTCAGTTATGAATATGCGGACTGGTTTTTGTTGGCCGCGCTTTGGGAACGCTCTTGCCGCCGCTGCCGACTCTCACATTAAACGTAAACGGCAGTTTCTTTGGCGGATAGCACGCATTGTTGTCGCAGGCCTGATATTTCAGCTCGCCATGGATGGTGTAAATCCCCGATGACGCCTGTCCGGGCGCCAGCACAATGCCTTTAATCACAAAGTCGCCGGAGTAAACGCTGAGCTTGGTGCTGGGATCAAACGGGAAGCTCATCAGCTTTCCTGCGGGATACTGCAGTTTGCCAAACGCAACTTCAGGGGGAAGCGAAAAATGCAGTTGCGTGGGGATCAACTCTTCCGTAAGCGGCTGGCTGGAATTGATGTGGTACGGGTCCTGGACGTGAAAAGTGAACTGCACCGGCGCGGAGTGTCCCGGCGAAACAACGATGTTGTTGGCCGCAACAAAATCAACAAAGACGCGCGGCTTGGGAGTGCCTGGCTCCTGCTGCGATTGAGCTTTGGTTACGCAAACCAGCGCGCTGCTCAACAAGCCTACAGTCACAACCAGCAAAATTAGTCGATGAAGTCTCATTCCGCTCCTGTATTAATTGCCCTGCACCAAAGCGCGTTTGATGGCTTCTTCAAAAGTCGCTTCGCCGGCCATACCAATAGTTTCGTCCACCACTTTGCCGGAACGATCAAGATAATACGTCATGGGCAGTTGTTGGACTCCGCCATAAAGGTCGCCGACCTTTTCTGTCCCGCGCAGCACCATATAGTTCACGCCCATTTTGTGCGCGAACGTGCTGATCTCTTTGTCATCGGCGTCGTCCATGGCCACGCCCACAATCTGCAATCCCTGCGGCCCGTATTTCTTTTGCATATCCACAAGCGACGGCATTTCTATTTTGCAGGGCTCGCACCACGTTGCCCAAAAATTCACCAGCACTGCCTTACCACGAAGAGAAGACAGGCGGACTTCTTTGCCATCAGGCACGCTTTTCAGCGCGAAGTCCGGGGCCACGGAACCTTTCTGCGGCTCTGGGAAGTCGGGGGGCGGCGCCTGAGCTTCCTGATTCGCGGCTTGCTGCACGCCGGAAGGCTGCGCCGCGCTGAGATCTACAACGTTACTCGGGCGTGAGTGGCCTTTCAGCACCATCACCACGCCCGTGAACGCGACAACCAGAGAGAGAATCAGGACAACTCTTCTATCCACGTAGAAAAATCCTCAATTAGCTTTTTGCTGCGACAGACGAACCGCTAGAGCAGCGCCTGCTTAATGGCGTCTTCAAATTTCGATTCGCTATCCAGACCAATAATTTCATGCACAACTTTGCCGGAGCGATTTACAAAAAACGATGTCGGCAGGCCGCCAACGCCGCCGTACAGGTCCTGGACCTTCTGGTCGCCCACCAGGATCGTATAGTTCACGCCCATTTTCTTCGTAAACTTGGCGATGGTCTCTTCGTTGGAATCGTCCTTGGTGATGCCCACAATCTGCAGTCCCTGATCGCCATATTTCTTCTGCAAGTCAACCAGCCACGGCATTTCAATCTTGCACGGGCCGCACCATGTGGCCCAGAAATTTACCACCACGGCTTTGCCGCGCAGTGAAGAAAGCGTTACGGTCTTACCGTCTGGAACGCTCTTTAAAGAAAATTCCGGCGCAAGGGAACCAATGGCAGGATCGGTGCCGGAAGGTTCCTGTGAGCCACTCACGTTCTGCTTTGCGGGATCAACGGAAGCCTTTGGCTTGGACGCCTTCTTGCCCAGCAGAAGCAACGCGGTAATCGCAACCACCACACATAGCACTACAACGACGGTACGGTTCAAAACAGTTTCCTCACAAGGTAAAGCGGTTTAAAAATCCCAGATAGCTGGAAAGCACGGAGAAATGGCGCGTAAGGATCAGCACGCCAAACACCACCAGAAAAACTCCGCTGCAAACTTCCAGCGTATGCAGATGCCGGCGAAAACGGCCGTAAAACTTCAGGAACCGGTCAATCAGAAGCGACGTCAGCAGAAACGGCACGGCCAGCCCCAGCGAATAAACCCACAGCAGCATCACGCCCTTGCTCACGGTCTCAGCTGAGCTGGCCATGATCAGGATGGCGGAAATAATCGGGCCCAGGCACGGCGTCCAGCCAAAGGCAAACGCAAAGCCCACAACAAACGCCCCCAGCGGAGACTTGCCTCCCTTCACCGAATGCAGGCGTTTATCGGCATACAGGGCCTTGATCTTCATGATCCCGGTCAGATGCAGGCCAAAGATGATGACCACGCCGCCGGCCACCCATTCCAGGTACTTCTTATATTCATGGATCATCTGGCCGATGCTGGTGGCAGCCGCGCCCAGCATCACAAACACCAGGGTAAAGCCCAGGATAAACATCAACGAGTGCAACAGCACTGTATTCAACAGCTTGCGGTCTTTAGACTGCAGTTCTTCCACGCTGGCGCCGGAAATCAGAGAGACGTATCCGGGCACCAGCGGCAGCACGCACGGCGACAAGAATGAGACGATCCCGGCCAGGAACGCGGTAATCGGAAAAGGTAATGAGGACATAGGCCTTTCTTACAAGCAAGAAGAAGGATGTCCTTTATTGTAATCTGGTTACACTTTTTCTTACAGACGGAAATCGCGGCGAAGCCCTGGCTCAAGAACCCCAAACCTTACCGCTGATAACGCTGATAAGACTGATTTACACGGATCAAAGATTTAAACGGATCAAAAAGAACCCATCTTAGCCTTGCAAAATCCCTTTGGATTGTTGAGTTTTCTCCGCG
>JBAVUZ010000675.1:0-3489 GCA_049697035.1 Candidatus Angelobacter sp.
TGGTTCGCAAGCTTGACGCGCGCGGCCTTCCGCTGATCCAGGTCTGGGGCATGACAGAAACAACGCCCGTTGCGGTTTGTTCCACGCTGAAATCGCACATGCTGGAATGGAGCGAAGACGAGCGATACCGGGTGCGGGTCCGGCAAGGGCGTGCGCTGCCGTTCATGGAAGTGCGCGTGGTGCATGACCATGGCGAAGCTCCGTGGGACGGAACAACGCTGGGCGAGTTGCATGTGCGCGGGCCGTGGGCCGCGGCCAGCTACTTCAGCGCTCCCGGCACGGAAGACCGCTGGACGGCCGACGGCTGGCTGCGTACCGGTGACATCGCCACGATCGATGCAGAGGGTTATGTGCAGATTGCTGACCGCGCCAAAGACCTGATCAAGTCCGGCGGCGAGTGGATTAGTTCGGTGGATCTGGAAAATGCTTTGGTGGCGCATCCTGCTGTGCGCGAAGCAGGCGTGATCGCTGTGCCGCATCCCAAGTGGGACGAGCGCCCTGTAGCAGCGGTAGTTTTGCGAGCAGGCGCGACTGCGACGCCTGATGATCTGCGCGAATTTCTGGCTTTACGCTTTGCGCGGTGGCAACTGCCGGATGCGTTCGTCTTCCTCGACGAACTGCCACATACGTCGACCGGCAAGTTATCCAAGCTGGAGTTGCGGAAACGGTTTGCTAATTGGCAGTGGAACAAGGCAGATGCGATCTAGCTGCGCGGCGACATTTTTTCCAGGCGCACCGGAATCCCTGGCTTGGGCTGCAGCGTGACGGAGGGATCTGGGCGCACCTTCTCGGGATCAATCGCCAGAGTGATGCGGAAGCGCTGCAGGATCAACGTGAGCGCGACCAGAAGTTCCGTCATGGCAAAGTTCAGGCCAATGCATGTGCGCGGCCCAGCGCCGAATGGGAGATAGGCATAACGCGGGCGGGCCGCGGAGTTTTCAGGGGCAAAGCGTTCTGGCCGAAAAACATCCGGGTCCTGCCACCATTTGGGGTGGCGCTGCGTGATGTAAGGAAAGATCAGGATTTCCGATCCGGCGCTGATGCGATAGCCGCCGATTTCATCTTCATTCACCGCAGTTCGCGCCAGAGTCCAAACCGGCGGATACAGGCGCATGCTTTCTTCCAGCACCATGCGCGAGTAGCGCAGCTTCATCAGATCTTCATACGTCGGAGTGCGGCCATTGAGGAATGCAGCTTCAGCCTGCATGCGCTCCACAACATCCGGCCGCGTGCCGATCAGATAACAGGTCCAGGCGAGTGCCAACGTAGTCGTTTCGTGGCCGGCGGTGAGCAGTGTGATGACTTCGTCGCGCAGCTGCTTGTCAGACATCGGCGCGCCGCTCTCATCGCGCGCTTCCATCAGCATGGTAAGCAGATCAGAGATTCGCTCCGGCTGGTGGCGGCGATCGGCGATAATCCGGTCAATGATGGCGTGAATGTTGGCCAGCGCGGCGCGATATTCACGGTTGCGCCGCGTGGGAATGCTGAGCGGCGGCGGAAAGATTGACCATGCGCGGTCCACGGAATAATCGCGGCCAATATCGAGCGTGCGACGGATGGATTCTGCATCGGCCTCAAGGTTAGTGGTGAAAAGCACCTGCGCGGCGATGTTCAGGGTGAGCCGCATGAAGTCCGGCACAACATCAAAAACCTGGCCTTGCGTGGCGTTGGCTTCCCATCGACGCAACATGGCCAAAGCATTTTCTGCCATAGTGCCGACGAACGAGGCCACTTGCTGGCCTTGAAATGAGGGCTGCGTCATCTTGCGCTGGCGCTGCCAGAGCGCGCCCTCACTGGTGAGCAGGCCTTCACCCAGCGAGAGTTTAAGGATCCTGTAACCGCGGCCTTTGCGGTAATTGGCAAAATTGCTTTGCAGGACCTGCTGAATGTGGTCAGGATGGCTCAGTTGGTGCGTCACCCATACGCCGCGATAGCGGACCACGTCTCCATAAGTGAGGGCCGCGCGAAAGAAACCGCCGAGCGGGTCTTTGCGGAATTGCGGCAAGTCCAGAAAAAACTGAAGGGTGTGAGGACCGGGCGCGTAACTTGACTGGCGGGAACGATTCAACACTCTTGATTCTAACTGAGTGGTGATGTGGGCAGAAATCGAGGCGCAATTATGTGAGGCGAACCATCGTTAGACGACTACGGCGGCAAAAGGTCAGCAGAGAAATCGCCAATAAATATGCGGCCGAAAGCTACTGTTCACTTGCGAACAGTACGATGCCGAAAGCGAACACCGGCTGAATCCAGCGAATCAGGATGGTTGTCCCATGGCTCTGTGAATTCAGTGATTTACGCGGCACGCGGAGTTTGGCATGGCAGGTGCGATTACACATGGCAAGGAATCAACAGCAAAACGGCTGGGTTCCGAAATTGAAACTCGAATGATCAGGAGCCTATATGTTTGACGGCAAAAATAATCGTCTGCTTGATAGTTTTTCATTTCGCTTGGCGCTGACTGCAGCAGTTTTCGCGGTCTGGTCCGGTGCGGGATACCTACTGCTTTCTCTGGCATAAACACTGGTGATTTTGTCACCTCTCAAGGGTAAGGAAACAAGCCCACATTGATATTTGTTGCGGCCGGATTTCACATTCATAAGAGAACGTCCGGACACGGTTACCGGACGATTCGACACACCGGCATTGAGCAAAGTGGCCACCCGGCCATCGAGCAACGCCACCAAGTGGACTTCATAAATCGGGGTGACCGGCCGCAGATTTTTACAGGCGTTGAGGGCGCCGGTGCAACGTTAGAGTTAAGGGCAGGATGTCGCGCAGTGTCCGGCCTCATTAACTTTCACGCGACGATTGCACGGGCGCCCACAACACAAATCGTTCTTCCGCGGTCCCGGGGCTAACCTGATCTGAGTTATTCCAAAAATCTTCGTCGATACCCCAAAAAAGTCCCTTACGCCACCTGGGCGCGGGCAAAACCCTGGCTTCGGCGAACATAGTCGCGGTCTGGAGATAGAACCTCCGTAGCCGATTGGCCCACCAGGCGCTGCAGCGTGAATGATTTTGCCGTTACCACATCCTGCACGGGGCAAGCCAGAAGAGCCGCACACTCGCGCAGCCCATAGCCTTCCAGCACCGCCATAACAAATACAAACCGCTCAAATGGCTCCCATGACGCAACAACAGCGGCAATGCTCTCAACGTCATTCCTATTCTGCCACTGCGCTTCTGCCGTTCCCGGGAGCGCACCATCCAGGAGAGCACCATGGCGTGTTGGCGTGGGCGCAATGGCTTTGATGGCACTCTGAATAATGGCGCGTTTGCTCCACGCGCGCGCCCATTGCTGGAAAACGGGGTTGCCGTGGATGCTATCTTCCAGGCCGGCCAAACCCACGCCAATTGAGAATGAGACAGAACGAAAAAGACGTAAAAATTGCCGGAATTTCCAAGAATTGGGTAGCGCTAGTTCTCTGACCGCGTGATTATTGGATCGTAACGGAATTTCTTTCTTGCCTTGGCGCGGTCAAACTT
>JBAVUZ010000676.1:0-1859 GCA_049697035.1 Candidatus Angelobacter sp.
CGTCCCGCGAGGCGCGGGACTGGATGAGGGCGAGTCGAGGGATCACGTGCCGTGTCTCTTATGATGACGATTCAGGAAGTTTTCTCCATGCAGTCTCGTGAAAACGCCTTGACGCCGATTCAGGCCGCAAGACATTTCCGGGGTGCTTCGGCTGCGCGCTATCGAGCACGGATAATTCAAAGCAGATTCGTGGCGCTTCGCTCAGCATGACAAGATCGTAAGAGCGTGGTAAATGCTTGACGCGGCAGCAGAGCAGATCCCTCACCCGGCACTGTCTCGCGTTCGCTCGCCAGCGGGATTCGGGATGGCAATTCGATAGGGTTGGATGGTGATTGAATGACGGATTGACGTCACGTAGGCAATAGAGGCTCTAGTGCCGTACCCTACAGGGCTATGCATCGCTATCGGACATTCACCCAGGGCTTCCGCACCTGGGCTAGATTCTTCGCCTCCTCCGGAGGCTGAGGTCTTCATGCTGCGCTCCGCTAGTCAGTGCCGATTTGTCCGCTTCGCTCAGCAGGACAGAATTGGAAGAGATTCAGGGCAAAGATTGGGCTGGGACATGTCCTTTTTCGTTATTGATTCGTCACGGACAAACAACGTAAGATAGGTCAACCCTCAGGGGTGGATGAACGCGATCTTTGACAATTTAGCACTCAGCAATCAGGAGGCAGCATTCAGCCAGATTGGTGGCAACGCCAATTTGGGTCCTTCACTCCCGGTTGCACCGCTCGTTCAGGATGACGTTTGAGGCGCGGCGAAATTCCACCCCCGGTTTTGCGCCGAGCGGCGCTAAAGCTTTGCGACCCTCTGCCGATTCTCTCAGCCTTGGGTGACATTGGGTGACCTTGGGTGGAAATGGGTCGATATAGGGGGGTAGGGGAGGGGAACCGCAAATTTTTTGGTAAGTCATTGATTTGGCTTTGAGAGCACTCCAAAACTGAGGTGAAAAAGGGGCCATTTGATGACAAATTGGAACGTGTTGCGACCCACTGCCTGATGGGATCGGTTGATCTGTCGAGATTCTTTGCGTCACACAGCCTTGGGGCGGCTGTGCCACCCGAGTGTGGACGATTCGACAGAATAGGGTTGCAACGCAAATTCGCAGAAACACACGCGCGTTTTCACTCCAAACGGGCACAGCGATTTACAAAGAAGTGTCGCCCTACGATTTTCCCGCTACTCGGAATTCTTTGGCGTATAGTTACTGGCAACCGTTGTTTCCCTGGCAGAAGGCTGCCAAAAGTTTTGCGCCGCTTTACCGAAACATACTGAAGAGCCAACGGGAGTTGTGCGCGCATGCTTTTGAGCACGGATTTTGCCAGCGAGAGCGACCTGCTGGACCGGATCATGGAACAGGGAATCGTGGTTGAAGTATGGGACCGCGTGGAACTGGCCGGCATTGACATGACCGGCATGCATGTTTCAGTTTCCTCCATACGGCTCTTTACTGAAGGCAGAAACCCGCCGTTCCGCGCGGGATATTTCTGGAAGGTCGACCCCTCATAGGAATCGCCGTCATCGCGCGGAATCGCCATCATCGCCGTCATCGGAAGAACCAAAACCTCACCGCTGATTAACGCGGATTACGCGGATTCGGAAAAGTCTTTTCTTCAACTTTCTTCCTGGCTCACGCTTAGCAGCAGCTTAGCCGACGAAAATAAAAGATTGTGGGCGATCAAGATACATTGGCTTCGGCGTTCGGCTTCACCGTCCTGTCACGCGGAAATTCCCTTCCGGGCGTTCCACCGCCAGCCGGACGATGCGGCGTGAGTCGCGCGCGGGACGCGAGCATTCGTAAGCCAGAAAATCCTGCAGCACGGCGCGGGCGTCGCGATATCCCTGGACGATGATGGGGC
>JBAVUZ010000677.1:0-4492 GCA_049697035.1 Candidatus Angelobacter sp.
AAGGCGCGACTGCTGGAGCAGCTTGAGCCTGCGGTGGGGCACGCCATCGCCGCCATCACTCCCGAAAATGCTCGTGCCTATTTCCGCCACTGCGGTTACGGGATACAGTAACTATGGAATTGCTTTAAGCGGAGCTTGGCAAGGGCCTGCGCAAGGTCAATGAGTTCCTCGCCGTTTACAGACTGGACCACGCGATACCAATTTTCGTTGACTGTTTCGGGGCGAAGCGACGCTGCGATTGCCGAACCTATGGATGCTACCGAATCTGAGTCACCGCCAAGGTTTGCAGCAAGCAACGTCGTTTGTTCAGCGGATTCCGTGATTAAAGCAAGATTTATCGCTAGAGGCACCTTGGTTTCAGGCCCGTCCGGGAAGAATTTCTCCGCAAGCTCCCTCACCTTCAACGTGCCGGACTTCGAAAGCGCTGCATGCATTTCCTGGATCGATTCAGCGATACTGAGTCCGGCGTTGCGCTTGGCCAAAGGTGTGAATACTTCGGCTTTACGAGCGGCTGCCACGCCCAGTTCCAACACTTCAGCTGCAGGAAACCCTTCGAGGGCCGCAGAGATTGCTGCGGCAACGGCCGCGGCAGCGCATATGGCCAATTGACCACCGTGGGTCGGGATGGATGCTTCATACGCGCCACGAACTAATTCATCCAAACGCTTCGGCGAATAAAGTATTCCAACAGGCGCCACACGCATCGCTGCACCGCAGCCGTCGCCCTCCGATGCTATGCGACTTGGATCGCCTATCTGATGAAATGTCCACAATGACACATTACCGGGATGTAGAGATTTACGGCACTCTAGCAACTCGCGACCAATCGCCGCGTGAGACACTCCATGTTGGCCAAGTATTGCTCTCGCTACGGCTATAGTTTGCTCAGTGTCATCGGTCGTCTCGCCGATCCGCCATTCATGTTTCCGGTTGCCCACGTACCGCGGGATGATGTCCCCGGCAGGGCCTTGGAATCCGCAAATTCCACCTGGATACCAGTACCCTACATCTGAATAGGAGAGCGTTTCAGTTTGCTTGCCGACGGCGTCTCCGATAGCGAGAGCCTTGAAGCATGCGACGGCTCGTTCTTCGTAGCTATTGCTCACAAATGACTTTTTGCAGCGGTTTCAGTCGCACGCAGGAAGTAAATCCAGCTCTGTTTCCGCAACAGCCACAGGCTGGGGCGCATTTCCGCTTAGCAGCTCCTCAAAGAACCGCTCCACGCTGGCCAGAATGGCCGGGCCCGTATGTGCGTCATAACACGCGCGGCGCAGCGCGCTACCACCCGGGATTCCATGCGTAAACCATGCGACAAACTGCTTCATCTTGCCCGGCGAGCCGTGCATGGTTTCATCCACCAGCATTTTGAAATATGTGCGGATCATCTGGTAACGATCAGCTTCTGTCGGCTGGTCATAGCGGCCAGTTTCCGCATGCTGGCGAATCTGGCGGAAAATCCACGGATTCGAGGCAGCCGTGCGGCCAATCATCACGCCGTCGCATCCCGTCTGCGCCACCATGGCAATAGCGTCTTCCGGCGTGCGAATGTCACCGTTGCCGACCACAGGAATTTTCACCGCGTCTTTTACCGCGGCAATCCACTCCCAGCGCGCGTTGCCGCTGTAACCCTGCTCGCGCGTGCGGGCATGCAGCGCCACGCCGTTCAGGCCGCAGTCTTCCGCCATTTTGGCCAGCGGAACGCAGACGATATTTTCGTCGTCCCAGCCCAAACGGAACTTTACTGTGAACGGGATTTTCACCGCAGCTCGCACTGATTCAAAAATCGTCCTGATCACCGGCAGGTCTTTCAGCAGCCCTGAGCCGCCGTTGCATTTCACCACTCGCTTTGCCGGACAACCAAGATTGAGATCAACCAGGTCAAAGCCGGCATCTTCCACGATCTTGGCCGACTCGGCCAGCGTGTAAGGATCGCTGCCAAAAAGCTGCGCTGAGATCGGATGCTCGTCTTCGTAAAAAGTGAGATAGCGTTTGCGCTTGGATTCACGCGTGCGAAAGAGGCCGTCAGCCGAGGTGAACTCGGTCATCAGCAGGCCGCAGGCGCTTTTTTCAAAAACCGCTGAAGGTTTCTGCTCGTGACCATCGGGATTCTGCACCTGATGCAGCTCTGACGTGGCAATATCGCGGTCAGCAACTTCCGGAACCGCCATCACGTCCTGCGCGCTGCGCACAAAACTGGCGTTGCGGATAAACCGACGGAACACCGTGTCCGTCACGCCGGCCATGGGAGCCAGAATCGTTGCCGGAGCAATGCGCACATTGCCGATCTGAAGAGAGTCCGGCACCTGCGCACCATGTGGTGCAACGATGGTGTTGG
Source organism: Candidatus Angelobacter sp. (assembly GCA_049697035.1). GTDB lineage: Bacteria > Acidobacteriota > Terriglobia > Terriglobales > Acidobacteriaceae > Angelobacter. The sequence goes on from JBAVUZ010000677.1 coordinate 2,336, forward strand.
CCGGATTTTCCCAGAATTTACGCATCTTTCTGTAATCCCGAAGCGGAGCGAGGGAACCCTACCCAATCGATATTGCCTTAGTGTGGCCGAGTAATCAACTATCGATGAATGCTGGCCTTAAGCGAATCCTCTGACCATAGAGACCTCTCGCTGCGCTCGAGGCTAAAAAACAAAGCCTCCGCCGCGGCGGAGGCCTCAATCAAACTTGCGGCCTTATTGCTTGGCCTCTGCGGTTTTCGCTGCCTGGGCCTTGCCCGCATCGGACTTGGCATACTTGCGGCGGAAGCGCTCAACGCGTCCGGCGGTGTCCACCAGTTTCTGCTTGCCGGTAAAGAACGGGTGGCAATTCGAGCAGATTTCCAGGTTAATGGCGCCCTTGTGGGTGGACCGGGTGGTAAATGTGTTTCCGCATGCACAGTGCACGCGCACTTCTTCATATTTGGGATGGATCGCTGCCTTCATTGCCTCTGATACCTTTCGCGGTAGAGCCTTATTTTACCTGAAATTAGCTGTTTTTGGCTAGATATGCTGTTCTGCTTTGATGAGATTGGTGCGGCGAAAGATTCAGGTCAACAAAGCCGCAGCATCCGTCAGTTCTTCAACTTGTTAGCTGGTAGTTCCGGTGACTCTGTAATCGTCACTCGCTTGGAACGCCCGTCGAACGCGATAATCCAATTTCGCAGAATATCTCTACCAATCAAACAAGCATAGTGTCGCTCCTTTGCGAACACAGTCGAAACGATGGGAATGGGGTCTAACGGTCGCAGATCGGTACCAGGGAAGCTGATGGCGCCAGCATGTACACCACAGCGATGTGTCGCACCAATGGCTGTTATCTCGAATTCAGTGCTCGTCTGAAAGAGCTTGCAATAATTGGCAAAAGTCTTGCTGATTACGGTGACGGATGCCCCGGTATCCAGAAGTGCCCTCATTCGCAGAGGTGCAGGATATTCGAGGCCGATTGCCCGCCCGGCCTCAATAACATCGCGTGAGTTCATTACGATGACGTCAATGCATGGGCCGGGATCAGTCGGATTGAAAGGATCCCACTTAAACTCAACGCGAGCCATGCTATGAGACAAAATATACAGGCTCGGTATTCCACACCTGCTTTACGAGAAATTCCCGGCGTACACCAAACTTCTGCAAGCCAGCCTTGAAAGCGTCCGCATAATTCTTGAAGAAGCCTTCTGCGATAACGTCATCTTGGATTACGACATACTCGCCGGGGTGAGAACGAGACCACTCCTTGCGGTGCTGCTCGAACACCGTGAGCTCTCGCGAGAAAAGGTCAGCAGTCGCCATCTGAATTCCTCCAAATCTTATAACGCGGTTCCCTTTGGTTTCCAGAACCTGACTTGGCGTTATCAAGTTATTACACTGTAATGTAAAAATGCAACGACATAAGCGTGATGGGCGATAGCGATTGTGAGCCCAAGAGCAACCCACAACTGCGCAAGAAAAAGCGGTGAAGAGCCCGCGACAGCGAAGCAGCCTTGCAAGTGACCGTACGAATCGTGGAGCTTAAGCCGCCAATGGCGTAAAATCGATTATTTAACCCAGCGATTTAGCCAGCCTAGGAGCCCTTGCCCTATGATCCGCAGTGACATCCTTCAGAAGTTCCCTGACCTCTTCGGCGCCAAAAAAGTAAACAACCGCGACGTCAACGTCCAGGAGACCATCACCACGCTCACCCGTGAGCTGCGGCCGGAGATTGCCGCCGCGTTGACCGCCCGCCGCCAGATCCTTGAATCGCCCGCGCCGGTGCGTGAGAAGTATGCCTGGCCCAGGTGGGAAGAGAAATTTGAAGATCCGATTAAGGGCGGCACGTGGACATATCGCCAGATCGTGCAAGGCATGATCGACAATTTCTTGGGGCGTGAAACCGAGTGGCGCTGGCGTCTGAATGACGAAGTGCCGATCCCCAAAGACGCGCATCCGCTGAAGAATCCCGGCCTGGAACTCACCGGCCCATGGCATCCGCTGGATATGGCTTTCAATGCGCTCAATAGCCCGGCGCCCATGAACATGCCGGACTTTGAAGACGCGTCGCCCACGCACTTCCTCCCCGACGGCACTCCCAGCAATGTCCCCGTGGGGGTTTTTGCCGCCTTGCAGAACGCCAAAGAGATTTTTGCCGGCCAGTGGACCGACAAA
>JBAVUZ010000678.1:0-10397 GCA_049697035.1 Candidatus Angelobacter sp.
GCAGTCACCCGGAAGCGGTCAGTTATAATCGATTCGACCTTCCACGAAGTCGGGGCGTAGCGCAGCCTGGTAGCGCACCTGCCTTGGGCGCAGGGGGTCCGCGGTTCAAATCCGCGCGCCCCGAGTGGAAAATCGAGCTTTGCGCCTGCATATTTTCGTTTTCGTAACACGGGCGGCAAAAGCTTTTTGAGTTCGCCCACAGATCGAACGGGAGAGTTCATTCTGGAAACCGGACAATCAAATTAAAAAGCGCGAAAATCCAAATCAACCCAGGCAAATCCCCGGTATGAAGAAAATCGGTTAGAATGGAAATCTCCCTGCTTCAAACCTGTCGGGGCGTAGCGCAGCCTGGTAGCGCACCTGCCTTGGGCGCAGGGGGTCACAGGTTCAAATCCTGTCGCCCCGACCAATTTCCCAGTTTTTGCTCATTCTGAAGGCCAGAGCGAGGGGTAGGTTCTGCCCGGCCCGCCAGGCGGAAAGAGACATGTTTAGTACTTCAGCAAGGTGAACTCCTTGGCGGCTTGCAGCTCCCCTGCATAAATCCGCAGTCAATCTGTTACGCTTTCCGCTGGCGATGAACCCTTCCCCGGCAGCGGCCATTGAATTCGTAAACGTCACTTACCGCATCAACGGTAATCGCACGCTTATCTCTGATCTCAATCTTTCCATCCGCCGGGGTGAAACGCTCATGCTGCTGGGACGCAGCGGCTCCGGCAAGACCACAACGCTCAAGCTTATCAACCGCTTGCTGGCGCAAAGTGATGGCAAGGTCCTTGTTGACGGCCGCTCCACCACCGACTGGGACGTAATTCGGCTTCGGCGTCACATTGGTTACGCCATCCAGGAAGCAGGGCTTTTTCCGCATTACAACGTGGAGAAGAATGTGGCGCTGGTTCCTCGCCTGGAGCGCTGGGAACCGGCGCGAATTGCCGCGCGCGTGCGCGAAGTCTTGCAACTCGTCGGGCTGCCCTACGGTGAATATTCAGATCGCTATCCTGAACAGCTTTCTGGCGGACAGCGCCAGAGAGTCGGCCTGGCGAGAGCGCTCGCCGCCGATCCAGAGATTTTGCTGATGGATGAACCTTTCGGCGCGCTCGATCCTATTACACGCGCGGAGTTGCAGCATGAGTTCCTGGAACTGAAAAGAACTCTGAGCAAGACTATCGTCTTTGTAACGCATGACGTGGCAGAAGCGCTGATGCTGGGTGACCGCATCGCCCTCATGGACAACGGCAAACTCAAAGGTGTTTTCGCGCCGGCGGAGTTTCTCCGCTCCCCTGACGACTCCGTTCAACCGTACGTAAACGCATTCCGGGCCACGCAGCAAATCCTGAACTCCGGAGCTTAGCGAATGTCGCTGCCAGAATTTTTTGCCGCCCACAAACGTGAGGTGCTCACGCTTACGGGCGAGCATCTGTGGCTGGTCGGCGTCTCAATGCTGCTGGCCGTTGCCATTGGCGTGCCGCTGGGAATCCTGCTGAGCCAGCGGCCCGCGCTGAAATCTTTAATCCTGGGCGCTAACAACATCATGCAAACCATTCCCAGCCTCGCGCTCTTCGGGTTGCTGCTGCCGGTGCCGTGGGTCGGCGCCCGCGCTGACCGGTTGGCGATCCTGGCGCTCACGCTTTATGCGCTGCTTCCCGTAGTCCGCAATACGTATACCGGAATCGCCGGAGTTGATCCGCCTGTGCGCGAAGCCGCTGTTGCAATGGGACTCACGCCACGGCAATTGCTCTGGCAGGTGGAGTTGCCGCTGGCTTCAAACATAATCGTTGCCGGCATACGCACTGCGACGGTGATCACTGTGGGCGTGGCGGCAATCGCCGCTGCCATCGGCGCAGGCGGGCTGGGCGAATTTATTTTTCGCGGCCTGGCCATGGTGGATAACAACGTGATCCTGGCCGGAGCAATTCCAGCGGCGCTCATGGCTCTTTGCGCCGACTTTGTCCTCGGCTTGATTCAGCGGTCGTTAATGCGTACGCCGGTCCGGACACGCCACTAATGGACCGCCGCAGCTTTCTCGCCGCGCTTGCTCTGCTGCTTTCCGGCTGCGCGCCAAAACATTCAGGGCTTACGGTCGGCTCCAAGAATTTCACTGAGCAACTGGTACTGGGTGAACTGCTGGCGCAATATCTTGCGCGCTTTTGCGCGTTTCCTATCGATCGGCGCTTCTACCTGGCCGGAACTTATATCTGCCACCAGGCGCTGCTCGCCGGACGCATCGATACGTACGTGGAATACACCGGGACTGCGCTGGTCGCCATCCTGAAAGAAAAGCCGGGTTCCGATCACGCCGCGGTGTTCAATACGGTAAAAGAACTTTATTCGCGGCGATTCGGGCTGGAAGTCCTGCCCTCGCTCGGCTTCGATAATACCTTTGCCATGGTAATGCGCGGCAGTGACGCTCGGCGCCTGCGCCTGAAAACGCTTTCTGATGCCGCAGCCATCTCATCGCAACTGCGTTTGGGCGTTGGCTATGAATTTATTGAACGGCCCGACGGCTACAAAGGGCTGGCCGCCAAATATGGCTTCAAGTTCAAGGAAGCGCCGCGCGTGATGGATCTAGGCCTGCTCTATCGCGCACTGCAGAACAATCAGGTTGATATGGTGGCTGGCTCAAATACTGACGGCCTTATCGCCGCGTTCGACCTGGTCGTGCTGGAAGACGACCGGCATTATTTTCCGCCGTATGACGCCGTGCCAATCGTGCGCCGAGAAATGCTTGAGCGCCATTCTGAAGTGGCGGCGGCCTTACAAAAGCTGAGCGGCCGCATCAGCGCGGAAGATATGCGGCGCATGAACTATGCGGTGGATGGAGAAAAAAAGGACGCGGCTGTGGTGGTGAAGGACTTCCTGGCCCAAAGCGCCCAGCTTTCTTGATACCTTGCCGCCGATGAAGGGGACGGTTCAGGCGAAGATCGCTTCTCCTTGCGCCAGCTGATCGCACGCAGAACAGAAGCTGGCGTACCATTCCCTGATAAATGCCTGCACAAAATCACTGTAATTATTTGCGGCAAACATGGGTACGACCCCTGTGATTTCCGCCCAGGTATGCACCCGGGTTCTTCCATCGGGCTGAGCTTCAAACCTTACCCACTGCTCCATTGTATGGCCCAGCGCGTGGTCAATCCAGGCAACCTGCTCCGGCGGTGTGCAGATTGTAATCACATGATCAACGGTGGTCTCAACCGGTTGCACTATATCGATCTTCATCCGGCTCCCCGGAGTCCATGGCTTGCCCTTGGTCCAGCGGATGTCACCATAAATATTGGAAAACCGGGGCCAAAAGCGATAGTCGCAAAACAAGTTCCAGGCGAGCGCAGGACTTGCCTGGGTGAATCCTGTGTACTCCAAATACTCCATCTACTTCTTACTACCTCTAAGCGGGATTTAGAACCTTGGACGAGGGCAACGAGCGTGGCCGGCAGGAAACAGCTTGAGAACAACGTACGCGGCCGCCCGGGAGCTTGCCGGAACGGATGATAAGAACCCTTGCCGTGGGCCAAATCCCACGACCAGAGGGAATTGACTGTTAATAGTACAGCGTTAGTGTAACAATGTGCAAGTTATTCGAGTAGGGGTGAAATGATGCCGCGCACGGCTGATCAGTCCCTTGAAGTAAAAATTGTAAAAGCCGCCCATCGGCTGTGGCGGCTCCATGGATCGAAGAGCCTAACGCTGCGGGCTGTTGCCGTTGCCGCGGGGACCACCACCACTACGGTTTACAAGCGCTTTCGCAACAAGGAAGCTCTTCTGCTGGCGCTGGCCGAACTGGTGCAGCTAAGGATCACCGAAAGGACTACATCGGCCCCAACCATTGAAGAGTGTTACCGCCGCTTCCTTAAATTTGCCGACCAACATCCGCACGAGTATCACTTGCTGTGGGGACCGGCGTGGTCAGAACTTCTGGGGCCGCGGCGGCCGCGTCCGATCAAGGAATGGCTGCTGGAGAAGTTTGCCGCGCGGTTCGGCGGCAAACCAAAAGATTACGTTCTGAGTTATTACGCGCTGTTTCTTCTGGTGCACGGCACGGCCAGCCTGCTTATCGTTACGCGCGACCGGCGAACCAAAGCGGAGATGGTCGATAGCTGCCTGGCGATCTGTGATGCCCTGGTTGCGAACACCGCAGTGCTGAAAAAGCCCCATGTGCCATAGGCTTCTCGATAACGTGCTGCTCCTGGAAGCACCAGCGAACTATGCGGCGGACGTAAGCTTATTTGTTTCTAACGGAGCGCGGCGGTCATGGGGATAGATAGGTTGGAACGGAAAATGAATTTTGGAGGCGCGGGTCGGAATCGAACCGACGCATAAAGGTTTTGCAGACCTCTCCCTTACCACTTGGGTACCGCGCCCTAAACGTGAGTGCCCCGTATGTGTTGGCCCTGAGAGCATAACAACTCTCCGGTGCGTGGAGCAACCGCGAGAAAAAATCATGGAGCGGGAGACGGGAGTTGAACCCGCGACTTCGACCTTGGCAAGGTCGCACTCTACCACAGAGTTACTCCCGCTCAGAGGATGCACTCATTATAACGTGATGAAAAATCAGGGTCAATCTTCGTTCGTGTGTCGCTGCGCTCCAAACCGCCTAGGAGTTTTTCTCTCTTGCTGAGGTCCTTCTGCGCCTGTTGCAAACCGCTCGCCGCGCTAAGTCGGGCTCGCGGTTCGACTTCACTCGTCAGGCGATCCTGGGATAGCGGTCCGTTGGTTGTTCAGTCCCTGATTTCATTTAGCACCTAACGGAACCTATCATGGCTTTGGATACGTTGAAGCGCACCGACAAAATCAATGCCTGCTTGCCCACTGCTGATCTTCCTGCTCGCTGACAATCAAGCCATCGCGCATATGAATGATGCGGTCGCCGATTTCCGCCGCCTCGGGGTTATGCGTGATCATCAGCACCGTTTGTCCAAATTTCTTGTTGGCGTCGCGCAGCATTTTCAACACAATATCTGAGTTCTGTGAATCCAGGTTGCCGGTAGGTTCGTCGGCCAGGATCAAAGCCGGCCCGTTCACCACGGCGCGCGCCAAAGCCACGCGCTGCTGCTCTCCGCCGGAAAGCTCCGATGGCCGATGGTCGAGCCGCCCGGCAATGCCCAGCATCTGCGTGACCTGGTCGAACAGTTTTTTATCCAGGCCGTTTTTGCCGGCAATCTCGCTCGCAATCTCAATGTTTCCCTTGGCGGAAAGAGTAGGTAGCAGGTTAAATTTCTGGAAGACAAAGCCGATCTTCTGCTTGCGCATCTCCGTTCGTTGCGCGTCAGAAAGCTTGGCAAAATCCGCGCCGTCAATGGTCACCCGGCCGGAGGTCGCATGCGTGAGACCGCCAAGAATATAGAAGAGAGTAGATTTTCCGCTGCCGGAAGGGCCGACGATGGTGACAAATTCGCCCTTCTCCACGCTGAAGCTTACGCCTCTGAGCGCGGGCACATCGACTTTGCCGATGCGGTAAACCTTGGTTACGTTTTCAGCTTGAATGATCGGGGCCACTCAGTCGATATTACCAGACAGCGCATTGAGAGAAATGGGACAAACAGCGGCAAAGCGCGACATTTGATTCTGTCGCTGCGCTCCAAACCGCTGGTGAGTGGATCATCTGGCCCACTTCTGCCGCTCCTGACGGGAGCGGCTCGGCGTGCTCGGGCCTCGCCGCTTAATTCCACATAAGATTGTCGCTGCGCTCCAAACCGCTGGTGAGTGGATCATCTGGCCCACTTCTGCCGCTCCTGACGAGAGCGGCTCGGCGTGCTCGGGCGGGGCCGCTTAATTCGCAATAAGATTATCGCTAAAGCTAACTTGCCGCCTGCATCCTGACGGGCTCAGGTGTGGATCCGCGTTTGGGGCCACGCTTCTTCACCAGCATCAGGCGGATACGTTCCAGTAATTCAATGGGAGCGTACATGCCTTTGGGCAAAAAGAGATCGGCGCGCGTGTCTTTCTCATAAAAGCGCGTCTTGCCGGAAAAAAGAATGGCCGGAGTGCAGGCGGAAAGCTCTTTGATCTTTGCCACCAGCTCCGCGCCATCAAGGCCGGGCATTTGCAGGTCACTCAAGACCAGGTCAACGCCCCCCTGCTTAAAGGTATCCAGGGCCTGTTGGCCATTGCTGCAAGCCAGCACGCGGTAGCCGCGGGTCTCCAGCATTAGTTTTCGAATGGAAAGCGCCTGCTCATTATCATCCACGCACAGAATCGTTCTTTTCGGTCGCATCTTTCTTTCCCCCTGGGATTTTTTCCGTCGCTGACCGGCGCAAGGCGTTCACGGAAGTTTTTACGGCTGGGTGTTTGTTACTTTGGTTCAGGAACTTTACGGCAATCGAAGCGGGGAAGCAAGTAACCGAAACGCCAACAAGTGGAAAACTCTGTGGAGAACTTTCTTCGGCCCGGAATCGTGACCGGAAAGCGCGGAAAATAGACCGCTTGCTGCGTGGATGGTCTGCAAAAATAAATTTTGTCTACAAGATAAATTCTCCGCGCGCTACTTCTGCAACGTGTCCGCCCACGCGAACGTTGGCGATCTTGCCATTATTTCGTCCGGCGCTGAAAAATATCTGGCTGCGACGTTTCATTTCCACGCCTTGCTCCATCAGCACCTGCTGATCGGCCGGAACCACGCCATATTGCACCGCCCATGCGGCACATGGGCCGGCTGCGGAGCCGGTGGCAGGGTCTTCACCGTTATAAAAGATCATGCGCGACTGCAGTTTTGCCTCAGGGTTCACGGTCTCACGGGAAACAAAGTAGAAGAATTTTGCGTCAGACTTGTCGAGATACGCCTTCATGCTGGTCCACGTGGGCGAGAGGTTTTGCAGGGCTGCGAGAGACTTCAACGGAACAATTGCGAATGCATTGCCGGTGCTCACGGTCTGAATCGGCAGGTCGTCAGCAATGTCATTGACGGCAAGGCCTGCGGCGCGGGCGACATCTTCACGCGAATGCTTGCTTTTAAATTCCGGGTCACGCTGCGTCATCATGCCAAAGGGCAGGCCGTCGCGCGTGGAGAAGCGCACAGGGATGCGGCCCACGTTCAGGTCCAGCGCAATCTCTTCAGCAGCGCCGTTCCCCCGTGATCCATCATTTCGCAAAACCATGGCCGTGCCCAAGGTCGGGTGCCCGGCGAAGGGAAGCTCTTCCGTTGTGGTAAAGATACGGACGCGGACGCCGCGCTCGCGCTCGGTGGCGGCATCGCGCGGCAGGATGAAGGTGGTTTCAGAGAGATTGGTCTCTTTGGCCAGGGACTGCATCTCCGCGTCAGAGAGCGAACTGCCGTCGGCAAAGACGGCTAGCTGATTTCCTTCCAGCGGCACTGAGGTAAAAACATCCACTTGCACAAACGGCAAACGGCGTTTGGTATTTGACATTGGACTCATCCAACCCTACCCTCAAGATTGCCAGAAAATGCCAAGATTGCCAAAGAATCCAAATTGAAATTTAGACGGCGCAAAACTCGCTCTTGTGACAATGCACGTTGCCGATTTTGCTTCTCAATTTTCACTCTTTGGCACTTTTGGCATTTTGGGCAATTGTTCAGCGATCATTGCGCGATTCATCCTGTTTAACCCATGAAAGCCTTCCGCAGGTTCCTCGCTCGCACTCCCTTTTACGGCGTCTACAAATCGCTGGGACATTATCCTGACTACTGGTACTGGAAGCTGCGCGGCGAGCCCATTCGCTCTCCGCATTTGCTCAAGCAGCGCACCGTCCGCGAATATGCGCAGCGTTACGGCCTCCGTGTGCTGGTTGAGACCGGCACTTACTACGGCGAAATGGTGGCTGCCATGAAAAATCGTTTTGCGGAAATCCATTCCGTGGAGTTTGATTCCGCGTTGGCGCAGCGCGCCGCAAAAAAGTTTTCCAGTTCGCCGCATGTGCATATTCATGAAGGTGACAGCCAGAAAGTTGTGCCGGAACTGCTGAAGTCGCTGAAGGAGCCCGCGCTTTTCTGGCTGGACGCCGGCTATTACGGCTGGGCCGGCCTCCAGGGCGACAAACAGCGCCTGACCAGCGAACTGGAATCTATCCTGAAAGATTCGCGCTACCAGCACGTCATCCTGATGGACGACGCCCGCGGCCTCAACGGCCAAAACGGCGCGCCCACCGTGCCACAACTCAAGCAGCAGATTGAAGCGCAGTTCCCCGGCAGAAAAGTGGACGTGAAGTATGACATCCTGAGGATTACGCCGAACGCCTTGTCCCGAGCGTAGCGAGGGAACCCTATAGCCGTCGCGTTCGCTGTCATTCCCGAATTGTCCAAATTTGTGACTTACTTTTATGCTGGGACCAACTTGAGCAACGAAGCAATGGTTTCATAGCCCTGGCAACGGATGACGCGGCGATTGTTAACCGGCTCAAATTCCCAAAACATGACGCCCTTCAAACGGTACGCCCAATCAACCTTGCCTGTCGTGGGAGAAGAGAAAATGAGCAGTCTCCACAGGCCGCCACCGCTAAAGCCGCCGTAGGACTTGGGTATTCCGGGGCCATTGGCATCCAGTTGAAAGTCGTAATAGTCGGGACTACCCGACAGATATTGAGGATCCACAACGCTGCCATTAATTTCTACCGAAGCGTGAGTGTCGCTGAAGGTTCCGAATTCTCCAGGGGTTCCCATAGCCATCCAATATTCAAAAGCATCCACACACAATTTCTTTGGCGGTTTTTCCAGATCCTCAAATACGTGACAAGCTTCAATCTCACCAACAAATTCGTTGGGAATACGGAGGAATGCTATGTCCGGTCCGTGCTTGCCCCATTCAGTGGCACTCCCCTCAAGGACGGTCGCTTTGATTGATTTAACATCTATCCCATATCGGTGGTTAATTTTGTCCGTCATCGTGATCGCTACTTTTGCGGTTGCCTCAAGTACTTCCCAAACATGAGCGGCAGTCAAAATGCCGTAATAATTTCCAGCAACCGCTAAAGTCCCTGTCCCCGCGAATTTAAGGCGCTCTTCGCCCTTAACGTAATAAATGCCGAACAGCGCAACTGTAGAACTTCCAAGACTCCGAACGATTCTGTCCCACAAGTCCAGATCCGCCTGGAGCAAGGCTTTGATTTCATCCAGAGTTGCCAACTAGCACCTCCAAATTTCCTCACCTAGAATACTCTGCAATCGTGTCTAGCAGCCCATAGACGTGCCATGAAAAAAGCGCGGAACAGCGGGGATAAGCTCTTTTCGAGACCACCGATACAATTCTTGAGGGTTGCATGTCCACTGAGATACAAAAATCAGCACAGGAGACCCTGCTGTTGACATGCAGGGCCTACAGGCCGGAGGGTTGAAGCAGCAAGTACCGCAACGTCTATGCCATCCTGCGCCAGTGCGAGTCTGACAAGGCCGACATTATCAAAGTCGACGCAAATGGGGCCTAGCTGACTGGAATCCGGAGCTTCCGTAGCAATTTGATCGGACCTAAAAACCCAAAGCAGAAGCAGAACAATTCCGAATGAGCTTCCCCGATTCTTGTGCGTCCTTGGCGGTAAGTTTGTGGTTTTCGGATCATCCGATCACGCGCGATCACCCGATCTTGAACCTCCGCAGCTCGGTGCCTCCGCGGTGAAAATGAATTCTTGCCGCTTCCGCAATCAACCCTTGTCCGTCTAAAAGAAGATTAGCGCTACCGTTGCGCCGCTCAGGCGAGATTGGTATAAACACACCGAGCGAGGTCCCCCATGTCTTTTCTTCGCGATTTGAAAGTTGCCATCCGTTCTTTGGCGCGAGCGCGCGCACTGTGGTTCACCGTGGCCATCACGCTGGCTTTGGGCATCGGCGCGAACGCGGCCATCTTCAGCGTGATTCGCGGCGTGCTGCTACGGCCCTTGGCAAACCGCGACGAAGATCGCCTGCTCTATGTGCGCCAGAGCGCTCCGGGAATCGGCGCGGACAATACCACCTTCTCAGTCCCGGAAATCAATGACATAGGCAGCGGGCTGAAGAGCATCAAAGAACTCGGCACATTTTCCGCGGTCGATTTCACCATTGTTGGGCTGGGCGAGCCACGCGAAATCCGCGCCGGAGTGGTTGACGGCAATTATTTTGACGTAATGGGCCTGCGCCCGGTGCTTGGCCGCCTGCTCACTCCCAATGACGATGGCCCCAACGCCGCGGGTGCGGCTGTACTCACATATCGGTTCTGGGTGAACTCGCTGCATTCTGATCGCGGCGTGATCGGGAAAGTGGTTCGCCTGGGAGGCTTTGAAGGCAGCCGTTCCGCCACCATCGTTGGTGTTTTGGAGCCGTCAGTTCCTTATCCGGTGGAAACGGAAATGATTGCCAACATCGTAACCAGCCCGCATCATCTCTCGGCGACCATGGTGACTGGCCGCGAGCATCGCATGACCGAGGTGTTTGCGCGCCTCGCTCCGGGCGCAGACATGGAAGCTGCCCGCGCGGAGTTGCGTAC
>JBAVUZ010000679.1:0-8071 GCA_049697035.1 Candidatus Angelobacter sp.
AGTCTTAACAGGGATGACGACTGGCATTGGCGCGGTGAATCTGCTGGAAGCAATCCGGCTCACCGATCCTGCAATTCGGTTTTATCAGGCCTCAAGCAGTGAGATGTTCGGCAAGATACAGGAGCCCATCCAGTCTGAGCGCACACCTTTTTATCCGCGCAGCCCGTACGGCGTAGCAAAACTTTACGCCCACTGGATGACCGTCAACTATCGCGAAAGCTTCAAGACGTTTGCGTGCAGCGGCATCTTGTTTAACCACGAATCTCCCTTGCGAGGGATAGAGTTTGTGACCCGCAAAATCAGTGACGGAGTGGCAAGAATCAAGCTCGGTCTACAGAGCGAGCTTCGGCTGGGGAATCTGGACGCGAAACGCGACTGGGGCTACGCCGGTGACTATGTTGAAGCCATGTGGATGATGCTGCAACAAAAAACTGCCGATGACTACGTGGTTGCCACCGGCCGCTGCACCAGTGTTCGGGAGTTCTGCCGGCTGGCGTTCAGCCATGTTGGTCTCGACTATGAAAAGTATGTCGTTACCGATAAGAAATTTGAGCGGCCGGCCGAGGTGGACGTTCTGGTGGGCAATGCCGCAAAAGCCAGAGCGGTGTTGGGATGGAAGCCAAAAACAAGACTGGAAGAGCTTGTCGCCATGATGGTGGATGCGGACGTGGCGCGCGTAGCGTCAGACACTCAACTTGCCTCTTCAACAAGCTCTCGCTAAGAAGGCAAAGGCGCGCCATTGAAAAAAGGAAGAAGAAGAACCCGTCCTGGCAAAATGGTAGGCCCGGCCCGATTCGAACGGGCGACCCTCTGCTTAGAAGGCAGATGCTCTATCCAACTGAGCTACGGGCCCGTGCATTTATTTTATCAGCGACCCGAGAAATATCCACCGGCCAAATTATCACCTCGAGCGCCGGGAAGCTTAGGCGTACACCTTACCAAACGGGTTTTATGAGCACTGTCGACGTTCTCTCAGAAAAACCCTCGCTAATGTATAAGGTGTTTCAACGTGCAAACCCCTCCACCGACTATACTTCTATTGCGCGAATGCTAGGCAAAGCACAAGATTTTGCGATATAGTTCTGATCATTGACGTCTATCGTTTTAACCCAACTCTTGCCCCCGGAGATGCGTTGCATGCACGCCGGCTGGCATAGTTCGCGTGAGCGTCATATTTCAGAGACTTGCATCTCAAGATGACATTCTTGCGCTATCCATTAGGCGGCCCTGCAAAAAACGGCGACAAAGGCAGGTCATTTGTCATCCGCGCGGATGGCACCACCGTGAGCGAGCATGGTCATAGTGGGCTGCTGGTAAATAGTTTTGAACAGGCACGACTGATGCCGGGCAATACGATTGTGGTGCCGGAAAAACTGGACAAAGGCGCCACACTGAGAGGCTTTAAGGATCGGACCCAGATCATCATCAGCACGTTTGTGATTGGAGCGGCAGCGGCCAAAGTGCTCTTCCCGTAACAACGACAAATGACAAGATCACAGCAATCGATTCTGGTGACGGGCGGGGCCGGTTTTATCGGCTCCAACTTCATATTGCATTGGCTGGCGCAAGAAGGAACGCGGGTGGTGAACCTTGACAAGCTTACATATGCCGGCAATCCCGCCAACCTGGCTGAGCTTAGCGATGACAATCGTTACGTGTTCGCGCGCGGAGATATCAATGATGCGGAGCTGGTAAGCGATTTACTTCAACGCTACCAGCCGGCGGCAATCGTTCATTTTGCAGCGGAAAGTCATGTAGACCGTTCCATCCACAATGCCCAGGAGTTTATCCGCACCAACATTGAGGGAACGTTCCAATTGCTCCAGGCCGCGCGGCAATATGTGACCGGTCTTGCGGAAACAGAAAAACAAAATTTTCGTTTTCTGCACGTCTCAACAGACGAAGTCTATGGCTCGCTTGGGCCTACCGATCCGGCTTTTACCGAAAAGACGCCATTTGCCCCCAACAGCCCTTACGCGGCTTCAAAAGCTTCTTCCGATCATCTGGTAAGAGCGTTTCATCATACGTATGGACTCCCCACGCTGACTACGAACTGCTCAAATAATTACGGCCCTTACCAGTTTCCGGAAAAGCTGATTCCGCTGATGATCCACAATGCTACTGTGGGCAAGCCTTTGCCGGTGTATGGCGATGGATTGAATGTCCGCGATTGGCTTTATGTTAAAGACCATTGTGAAGCGATTCGCCAGGTGCTAAGTAATGGCCGCGTTGGCGAGTGTTATAACGTAGGTGGCAACAGTGAGAAGAGCAATATTGAGGTGATTCGTGAGATTTGCGCGGTCCTTTCAGAGCTAAAGCCCGGCGGCGGATATGAGTCATTGATCACATATGTCAAAGACAGGCCCGGCCATGATCGGCGGTATGCAATGGACTGCACCAAGATTCGCAGCGAACTGGGCTGGACGCCGAATGAAAGTTTTTCCAGCGGATTGCGCAAGACCGTCGAGTGGTATTTGGCGCATGAAGAATGGATCTCGTCAGTGACTTCAGGCGCGTACAGGGAATGGATCAATCTCCACTATCACACCGCACCGTGAAGACCGCATAGTTATGGATCAGGGCATGAATCAGGAACGCAAAGGCATCATTTTGGCAGGGGGCTCAGGAAGCCGGTTGCATCCGGTGACCCAGGCGGTTTCCAAGCAACTGCTGCCCATTTATGACAAGCCAATGATCTACTATCCGATCAGCGTACTGATGCTGGCCCGGATCAGAAACATTCTTATCATTTCAACTCCGGCGGATACGCCGCGTTTTGAGCAACTCCTGGGGGATGGGCGCCGATGGGGACTCAACTTAAGTTATGCGGTGCAGTCCGCGCCGGAAGGCCTGGCGCAGGCCTTCATCATAGGCAAGCAGTTTCTTGCGGGAAGCGCGAGCGCACTGATTTTGGGCGACAACATTTTCTATGGGCAGGATTTATCTAATAGCCTGCGCCACGCTTCAGCCCGGACCGAAGGCGCGACAGTGTTTGCTTATCCGGTCCACGATCCGGAGCGTTATGGCGTGATTGAGTTCGATCGTGCAGGAAAAGCGTTGAGCATTGAAGAAAAGCCCACAGCGCCAAAGTCACGCTATGCGGTGACGGGGCTGTACTTTTATGATCCTGAAGTGGTGGAAGTTGCGGCGCAGTTGAAACCTTCAGCGCGCGGCGAACTGGAGATCACGGACGTGAACCGCTGGTATCTTGAGCGTGGCCGGCTTGCGGCGGAAATCTTTGGCCGCGGCATGGCATGGCTCGATACAGGCACGCACGACTCTCTCCTGGAAGCAGCTTCTTTTATCCAGACCATTGAGAAGCGGCAGGGATTGAAGGTCGCCTGTCCGGAAGAGATAGCTTTCAAGCTTGGCTTCATCACTGCATCTGAGCTTGAGGCCCTGGCGCGTGCGCATGGCTCCAATGGATATGGCCAATATCTTCGCGGGCTACTGGAAAGGCCTGCTTTCTAACCCGGTCTGGCGTGCGAAAAAGTTAATCGATTAGCACTCGCCATGGACTTTTGTCTTTTTGCACAAATGAATCGAGCTGATCTAAAAATCGTCATCGTTGGTCGTCACGGTCAACTCGCGTGGGAAGCCAACGAGCGGTTTCAAGGACTGGGCCAGATCATTTGTGTGGGCAGGCCCGCAGTCGATCTGCTGGACCTAAATGGCGTGCGGGAAGAGATTCGCAGGATAAAGCCGATGGTAATAGTCAATGCTGCAGCTTATACCGCGGTTGACCAGGCAGAATCTGAGCCTGAAGCCGCGATGAAAATAAATTTGGAAGCGCCCGCGGCGATGGCGGACGAAGCGAAGCGTTCAGGTGCGTTATTCATCACGTATTCCACTGACTATGTTTTTGATGGAAAGAGCTCCACGCCATACACGGAGACCGATCCGACGGCCGCGCTGAATGTGTATGGCGCGAGCAAGTTAAGTGGCGAGAAAGCTGTAGAAGCCGTCGGGGGAAGCTATCTGATATTTCGCACGTCATGGGTTTACGGAGCGCGCGGCAAGAATTTTCTAAAGACCATTCTCAAGCTGGCTGCGGAAAGACCGGAGTTGAGAATCGTGGATGATCAAGTGGGCGCGCCGACCTGGAGCCGTGATCTGGCTGACGCAACCAGGAAGATTCTCGAGAAGCTGGTCCCGCAATCTTTTCCTTCCAAGACTTCAATAGGCGAGTCTTTGGGTGACCGTCGCGGTATCTATCACATGAGTGCCACCGGAAGCGTCTCATGGTACGGGTTTGCCGCCGCGATTTTGGAAGAGATGGGGAAGCGTGGCTTATCGGAGGGCACGTTGGCGAAACTTGTGCCGGTACCAGGCAGCGAGTATCCGACCCCTGCCATGAGACCGCATAATTCACGGCTATGCAATGACAAGCTGAAGAATGCTTTTGGTGTGACGCTGCCGCCGTGGCGCGAGTCGCTTGCGCGCGTGATGGACGAGCTTGGCTGACGAGGGTTACGTCTGAAGTGTGAGTGTCGAGCTTTCAGCTATAATTGACCGGTCAATCCAGAGCACCAGCAATGGCTTTGCCAAGCCATGGTCTTTGCTTTTCCGATGTACCGAGTCTGATCGGTTTTTTCTTCTTCTCTGTGTTCCCGATTTTAGGCAGCAAGGGGCAAAGTCGGGAAAGTCTCCGAAGACCCACTGGTTTTTCAGAGTGTCATACACAATCTTGACCAGCTTTCCTTGCCGGTGCGATTTCCTCCTCTGCGACGGTGTTTGATTCGTTGATAGAACCGTTACAGATCGGGGCTGTACAGCTTCTCCACCGGCCCACGCTGCACCAACGGCGTGTGGCCTGGCTTATTGCACTATTTGGTGATGCGGCCGCTGCGTTCACTTTCATTGGAACCGGCTATTTTGGTACCAGCCCCAGATACGCCGCAAGCTCATCTTCATCCGCAAAGTCGCTGATCTTACCAATCGCTTGCACCTTTATTCGTGCCATCTCCGTGGTATGTTGTGTTCCTCCGATTAACGCTCGATTACGGCAATGACGCGCGGTCACGGCGATTTCCTGTTGACACTCCAGCTACAATGGACAAGATTTTTTCAATGCAACCTTTAACTTCTAGCTAAAAAGGACCCAATGTCGCGATACGCGGGTTTGCTGGGCATCATCGTTTTTTTGTCGATCGCATATCTCTTCTCCACCAACCGCCGCGCCATTCGGCTCAAGACCGTTCTTTGGGGGCTTGGCCTGCAATTCCTGTTTGCCTGGATTGTGATCCGCTTTACCTGGGGCCAGCGCACGCTGCAAACAGCCGGAACAGCTGTCAATAAACTGCTGGCTTACGCTTTTAAAGGATCAACCTTTGTTTTTGGAAATCTAGGCTATCCCGCCGATCCCAACGCGCATTTGCCTTTTCTCGATCCCGGTTCGTCTCAGCTTGGTTTCATCTTCGCTTTTCAGGTGTTGCCGACGATTATTTTTGTCTCTGCTTTCTTTGCTTTGCTCTATCACCTTGGCGTGATGCAAATCATCATCAAAGGCATGGCGTGGGTCATGAACCGCCTGATGGGCGTGAGCGGCGCGGAGTCTTTAAACGTCGCTGCATCTATCTTTATGGGACAAACGGAAGCACCCCTGACCATTCGGCCTCTGCTCCCTGAATGCACGCGTTCTGAACTCATGACCATTATGACGGCGGGAATGGCGCATGTTTCCGGTGGAATCATGGCGGCATATATCGGCTACGGAATCAAAGCGGAAAACCTGCTGGCAGCTGTCATCATGACCGCGCCCGGCACAATCCTGATGGCCAAGATGCTGGTTCCGGAAACGGAGCATCCTAAGACCGCTGGCACCGTGGAAATCTCAAAAGAAGAAATGCATAAGGACGCCAATATTCTTGGCGCCATTGCTCGCGGCACTATCGATGGCGGCCAGCTTGCCTTCAATGTGGCCATCATGTTGATTTCATTTTTGGCTCTTATCGCTATGGTCAACGGCATCATGGGCTGGACGCATAACCACTTCGCTTTTTTCCCTGCCAGCATTCAAAAAGTGCTCGGCGTCATTTTTGCTCCGGTTGCATGGCTAATCGGTGTGCCGGGGAAAGACATTGGCGCGGTGGGTAGTCTCCTGGGTACGCGGACGGTGATTAATGAACTCGTGGCCTACTCAGACCTGGGCGCCATGAAGGCTGTGCTCGATCCCCGCTCCGTTACCATCGCCACCTTCGCGCTTTGCGGCTTTGCCAACTTCAGCTCCATCGGTATTCAGATCGGTGGCATTGGCGCGCTGGCGCCCAACAAACGTGATCAGCTTGCCAAGCTCGGCTTTCGCGCCATGATCGCCGGCACCATGGCCAATCTCATGTCTGCTTCGATAGTGGGCCTTTTGATGCGGAGCTGAGATTGTTGCAAGCCGTCTTCCTTACCCGGAGCCGAAAACAGCATGCATAACATGCAATCTCATCCCCTGCGGAGTATCGAACTAAAATTATCTGGGCTTGCTGCATGGCCGACGGCGGCTAAAAACTTCTCCGCAATGAAAGAGTCCGTGCCGCCTACTTGCGCCTTTAGCTAAGTTGAAGTTCATGCACTATTCCATCTGGCCTTTCAGCTTCAGCCACGCTTGTTTCATCTCTTCCTGCAGGTCCTTCATCAACTGGGCAACCGTCGTTTCGCGCAGCATACCCACGCCCTGCCCCGCCCATAGAGAGAGCAGTCCCGCCTGCTTTGCTGCCGTCGCAGCCCGGCGCATGGGCTGCGTAAACGCGTTTTGCCATGGATAAGGTAGGTGTTCCATCTTCACCGCATTCCATTTTTTGATGAACTCATTGCTTAGTCCGCGGGCCATGCGTCCGGAGAAAGCGCGCGTGAGCGTCGTCGCGTCTTCGCGACCGCTCATCAGTGCCTCACGGTAAGGAGCGCTGGTTCCCGCTTCTTTGCAGGCCAGGAATGCCGTTCCCATTTGGACCGCGCTCGCGCCAAGCGCCAATGCTGCTACCAGGCCGCGCCCGTCCATGATGCCGCCGGAAGCAATCACCGGAACACGGACTGCATCCACCACCTGCGGCACCAGCGCTACTGTGCCGATTAGCGCCTCCTCGGCCGGCACAGCGAACGTCCCGCGATGCGCGCCCGCTTCGCTGCCTTGTGCGATCACCGCATCAACGCCTGCCTTTTCTAGTTGCCGTGCCTCATCCACTGTCGTGGCGGGTACCCATCAAGTACGTTCCTTGCGCTTTAAGGCGTTCCGTAGCCTTTGAAGGCAGCAGACCGAAGGTGAAGCTCACAATGGGCGGAGCCGCGTTGGCGACGGCATCCAGTTGTTCGTTGAAGTCTTCAATTGGCTTTTGCGGAAGCTCAGGCGCTTTCAAGCCAAGCCGCTCATGATAGGGACGCAAAAACTCAGACACAGCCTTAACGCCATCAGTGAGTGGCAACTGCGCTTGCGGCGAAAACAGATTAACCGCAAATGGCCGTGAAGTTAGTTTGCGGACTGTGGCAATGTCCTGTTCAATGCGCTCGGCGTTGGAATAAGCCGCGGCCAGCGATCCCAGACCGCCCGCGTTGGAAACCGCTGCTACAAGCTCAGGTGTTGATGGGCCGCCACCCATGGGCGCCAGCACTACCGGAATACTCAGGGCATATTTGCGATAAAAATCATTCATACCACTTGAATTCTGCGATTAGCCGCCACACGCTCATCCAATCGCTTTGAATTGCTCGTCGATCTCGACCTGAAGTCCCGCCACCAGCCGGTTATTTGAATTCGCCAGGCCAACGATGGCCAGCATCTCGTTGAACATCGCCTCAGTCATGCCTTTTTTACGCGCGGACGCCGTGTGCGCAGCGATGCAGTAGTCGCACTGGTTGCTCACGCTCACCGCCACGTACAACAGCTCTTTCACCAGCGGATCCAGCGCGCCCGCCGCCATGATGCTTTTTGTGTCTTCCCATACACGCTTCAGCCGGACGGGATCATGCGCCAGCGCCTTCCAGAAGTTTGTGACTTTGTCGATCTTGCGCGTAGCCTTGATGTCGTCATACACAGCCCGCACTTCGGCGTTTGCCTGTTCATATTCGATGAATCCCAGGGTCGACA
>JBAVUZ010000680.1:0-4401 GCA_049697035.1 Candidatus Angelobacter sp.
CGCAATACCACTGGTTGTTGGCGACACGGATTTATCTGACTTTAAGCATTGGGAGCCAGCCAAAGTGGAAACCTCTCCAACAGATTTGGCAGAGGTTTATGCCAAATTGCCAGCTCGCTTCCCAAGACTTTTCGAGCGTATGGTGCTCTCCTACCGTTGGGCCGAGGTTGATCTGGGCACATATACTCTCTTGGCCAACCCGCCTGGCCCCGATCTAACGGGATTGCTCCGCCAAATATCCAAAGACCCGGGCCTTTGGGAGGCTCTCATCCCAGCCGGCTCTATCCAGTTTGGCAAAGGCCCCGATCTCGACTACGATCCGGTCTGTTTCGACATAAAAACCCGGAAACAAGGCGGGGATTGCAGGATCGTCAAGATCGATCACGAAGAAATTCTATGTAATAACCGGGTGAAGGTTGTTGCGGAACTCGCGCCAAGCTTCTACCCGTTGGTGCTGCAAACAATTCAAAGGGCAAAACAACGATCTTCGTCAGAACCAGACTAACCCCTCATCCAGCTCTCCAAAGCTCTGTCCGCTTCAGCATGACGGCATACTTCTTCTTTCAGACGCACACATTCAGGTAAGTTCCAGCATCTTACATTGTGAGTGGACCATGAATGCGGCTTCGTCCCAGAGCTCACAAGACGAACTTGCCAATGCGCTGACGCACGCGCTCGGTGTGGCACTGGCGCTGGCGGGTATAGCCGTGCTGGTTACGCTAGCCAGTCTCCATGGCGGCACACGGCAAATCGTAAGCTATAGCATTTACGGCGTTAGTCTTGTCTTGCTCTACGCGGCGTCCACCGCATACCACGGGGTCCGGCTCCCTCGGGTCAAGCATTTGTTGAGAACCCTGGACCACATTGCCATCTACCTGCTCATCGCAGGGACCTATACGCCCTTTGCGCTCATCAGCCTCCGCGGCGCCTGGGGCTGGTCGATATTGGGGATCATTTGGGCGCTGGCGGCAAGTGGCGTGGTGTTTAAAGTTTTCTTCATCGGGCGTTTTCCTCGCACCTCGGTCGTCATCTATCTCGGGATGGGCTGGCTGGCCCTGATCGCAGTACGCCAGCTCTTTATGCATTTGCCCTCCACCGGACTGATTCTGCTGTTTTCTGGCGGACTGTGCTACTCCATGGGAGTGATATTTTTTGCGTTGGATCATCGGCGTTTTTATCATGCCATCTGGCACGGGTTTGTGCTCGCCGGATCGATCTGTAATTTTTTTGCCGTTTTTACCTCCACCCTGCCCCGTGGATAGCGGCCAGTTTGACCATACCCCCTCTATCACGTTAAAATTACAAGGTTTGCCACTGGTGGATATTCCTGCCTGTTGAGCATGGCTGCTGAGCAATCTTACAAGTCAATATAAGTCCTTTCCGGCCAAGCGCTTTGAAGGGGCAATGGGAGAGAGTTATGTACGCGGTAATTCGCGCCGGTGGAAAGCAATACCGCGTCGCACCCGGCGACGTAGTGAAAATGGAGAAGCTGCCCGCCGCTGATGGCGACGTGGTTGAATTCAATGACGTTCTGGCTGTTTCCGGCCAGGAAGGCACCATTGGTCCCGGCGCAGGCGCCGTGGTCAGCGGACAGGTGATGGAAGGCGGCAAGGCTGACAAGATTCTGGTCTTCCACTTCAAGCGCAAAAAGCAATACAAAAAGATTTATGGACATCGCCAGCCCTTTACCGCGGTAAGGATCACTGAAATCGCTTTCGATGGTGAGCGCTTCACCGCTCCCGACCTGCCGGCCCGCAAGCCCAAAAAGGCAAAGCCAGCAGCGGCCGAAGGCGAAGCCGCTCCGGCAAAGTCGGCTAAAGGCAAGTCCAAATCGAAGAGCAAGCCCAAGGCTGCCAAGAAGAGCGCGGCCAAGAAAGCCGCCAAAGGCAAGAAGAAATAGAAATTAATGTGGCGCGACGCTTGTTTCGCCCGCCATTGCTGTTTGAATCAAGATCACGTAACAGGGCATGACGTCAGTCGTGCCGTCAACAAATCTTACGACCGGGGCTTTAGCCCCTGAGAAACAAAAGGGATTTATGGCACACAAAAAAGGTTTAGGCAGTTCAAGAAACGGGCGCGACTCCAACGCGCAACGGCTGGGCGTAAAAGCATTCGGCGGACAGCTTGTCCCCGGCGGCACCATCATCGTCCGCCAGCGCGGCACCCGCATTAAGCCCGGCGCAAACGTCGGCCGCGGCAAGGATGACACGCTCTTCGCCAAGGTCACCGGCACTATCAAGTTCGTGGACAAGGGCGGCTCCGGTCGCTACGTGCTGGTTGAGCCTGCAGAGACCGCCAAGGCCTAAGTTTTCTGCTTTACGTCCAAAGACCCCGTCACTCGGCGGGGTCTTTATCTTTTGGCCCCGTTGAATCAGGGTTGGTTCGCAACACACTCCGGACTACAATCTTTTCGTCTCATGCTGTTCGTCACCCACATTCCGCAGCCGCCTCTCAACAATTTCGTAGAACTCTTCTGGTTTTACGATTGCTACTCTCCCGGACCACACAGCAAAGAACGCCTCATGCCGGATGGTTCCATTGAGCTGGTCATCAATCTGAAGCAAGATGAGGCGCGGATTTATGATCGCGAGAATCTGGAGAAATACGAACGGCATCCAGGAGCTCTGCTGTGCGGCCCGCATTCCAGTTTCTTTGTGATCGATACCGCACAGCAAGCCTCGGTGATCGGAGTCCACTTCAAGCCCGGCGGCGCGTTTCCGTTCTTCAAAATGCCAACTAGCGAGTTGCACAACCTGCACGTCTCGCTGGAAGACCTGTGGGGCTATGAAGCAAGTTTGCTGAGGGAGCGCTTGTTTGGGGCGCAAACACCCCAAAAGAAGTTACAGGTGCTTGAAGAATGCCTGCTTGAACAAGCGTTCAAGCCGCTGGAAAGGCATAGGGCCGTAGATTTTGCGCTGGGCCTTTTCCGCAATATTCATACCGCTCCAGCCATCGCCGACCTGGCTGACCAGATCGGCATCAGCTCGCGCCGCTTCATTCAGCTTTTTTCCAACGAGGTTGGACTAACGCCGAAACTCTTTGCCCGCGTCCGGCGTTTTCAGCAGGTTTTGCAGCAGATTCGGGCAGGTACGGATTTTTCCTGGGTGGATATGGCGACAAGTTGCGGTTATTTCGATCAGGCTCACTTCATCCATGACTTCAAGGCTTTTTCCGGCATCAATCCCACAGCTTACATGGCCCAGAAGACTGAGCACTTGAACCACGTTCCTATCCGCGAATAAGGTCAAATTTTTACAATACGCCGAGCGGCATATTCGCAGAGAATGGAATCTGCCGCGGTTACTCAACGCCGCAGAAGGAGATTTCTTATGGCAAAAGCAAAACCAATTCCCGAGGGCTATCACAACGTTACTCCCTATTTGATCGTGAAGGGCGCAGCGGCGGCAATCGATTTCTATAAACAAGCTTTCGGCGCCGTCGAGATCATGCGCATGCCGCAGCCGGACGGTCGCGTGGGCCACGCTGAACTTAAATTCGGCGACTCATTTGTGATGCTGGCCGATGAATTTCCTGAAATGGATGTTGTCGGCCCCAAAACGCTAGGGAATTCTCCTGTGGGCCTGCTGCTCTACGTCGATGATGTCGACAAGACCGTGGAGCTCGCGGTCGCCATGGGAGCGACGATCAAGAAGCCCGTGGCTGATCAGTTTTACGGCGACCGCACCGGCACCATTGAAGATCCCTGGGGACACAAATGGACCGTCGCGGTACATCTGGAAGATGTTTCTCCGGAAGAGATGCAGCGCCGCATGGCCGCACAAGCAAAAAAGTAGGACGCTATTCCGCGCGAGCTCTGCTGCGCAGGGCTTTCCCCTTTGCGGCGAATCCCTGCCGTGGCCTGTACAATCAATATAGACAGCATGTTTATTGATGAAGCGATCATTCGGATTAAGGCCGGCGACGGTGGCAATGGATGCATGGCCTTCCGCCGGGAGAAGTTTGTCCCACGCGGCGGCCCTTCCGGCGGCGACGGCGGCCGTGGCGGCGACATTGTGATGGAATCCAGTGAGCGGCATAACACGCTCGTCCACTTCCGCTTTAACCCGGAATACAAAGGCGAGCGCGGACGCCACGGCGAGGGGTCCAACTGCACAGGGCGCGATGGCGAAAGCATCGTCCTGAAAGTTCCCGTCGGAACGATTGTTTATGACAATGAAACCGGTGAGCGCCTGCATGACTTCTCGCATCCTGACGAGCGCATGGTTGTGGCGCAGGGTGGACGCGGCGGCCGTGGCAATCAGCACTTTGCCACCAGTACGCACCAGGCCCCGCAGGAGCATGAACAGGGCTTTCCCGGACAAGAGCGGGTTCTTCGCCTTGAGCTGAAACTGCTGGCCGACGTGGGCCTTGTCGGCTATCCGAACGTGGGCAAATCAACAC
>JBAVUZ010000681.1:0-3491 GCA_049697035.1 Candidatus Angelobacter sp.
CGATAACCCCGAAGCTTGACCTGCTGGTCAGTTCGTCCCAGGAACTCTAACTGCCCGTCTTCTCTCCAACGCACTCGGTCTCCGGTGCGATACATACGCCCGCCGAAGCTGCCGAAGGGATTAGGAAGAAAACGCTCCGCCGTAAGATCAGGCCGCTGCAGATATCCGCGTGCTAGTCCATCGCCGGCAATAAATAATCGACCGGGAACACCTATTGGCATCGGCTTGAAAACGGAGTCAAGAACATATACCTGGTGGTTATCCATGGCCCTGCCGATGGGCACATTGCCGTTCAAGTTCTGCGGGTTGGAGATCGCGTAATGAGTAGCAAATGTGGTCGTTTCGGTTGGCCCGTAGCCATTGCACACCAAGGTTTCAGGACAATGTTCGTGCAGCCGCTGGACGGCGACGGCGGGAACAACATCACCACCCGCCCATATCTCAGGGACACCGGAAAAGCATTCAGGCGACTCCTGAACAAGCGCATTGAATAGCGTGGCGGTAAGGAATGTAGAAGTGACTTTTTCTTCCTGGAACAGACGCCGGTAAGCGGCACTATCCAACTCGCCGGGCGGCGCAATGATGACCTGTTTACCCCGCAGCAACGGGACCCACATCTCAAATGTTGAAGCGTCAAAGGCGTGGGAAGAATGAAACAACACTCTTTCCAGACTTCCCTCTCGCCAGCTGCGGTCAAATGCCAGGCTGAGAACATTGCGGTGTGTAACGGCAACGCCCTTTGGCGTACCAGTGGACCCGGAAGTATAGATCACATACGCAAGCTGGTCAGGATCGACCGCGATATCGGGATCACTTTCGCCATCTTCTTGAGCCTCCAAAGAAGGGTCATCAACCACTATGACTTCGCTGTGACTAAGCCCGCGTCTTGCGGTGGTACGGTCGAGAAGAAGCACCGACGCGCCCGCCTCTTCCATGATCAGCCGCATGCGCTCAAGTGGATACGCGGAATGCAGCGGCAGATATGCGCCACCGGCTTTCAACACCGCAAGCGTGGCAACTACCTTGTCCACGGAACGTTCCATCAGGATGGCCACCGCACTTTCAGGTTTCACGCCGGTCTTTATGAGCCTGTGGGCAAGACGGTTGGCTCGCTTATTCAGCTCACCGTAGGTCAGCTCCGCCAGTTGTGATCGAAGAGCAATGGCGCTTTCGGCCCGTGCAACCTGTGCGGCAAAACTGCTTTGAATTGTCTGCGTAGAAGGATAGGGTGCGGTAGTGTCATTCCAATCCGTAAGAATCTGTTGCTGTTCACGATCACTGAGCAACAGGAAGTTGCTCAGTCGCCTTCCCGGATCAGCCGCCGCCTGCTCGAACAAGCGCTGGAAGTGCTGCATCATCCGCTCTCCTGTGGAATTCAGG
Organism: Candidatus Angelobacter sp.; assembly: GCA_049697035.1. Taxonomy (GTDB): domain Bacteria; phylum Acidobacteriota; class Terriglobia; order Terriglobales; family Acidobacteriaceae; genus Angelobacter. The sequence goes on from JBAVUZ010000681.1 coordinate 1,381, forward strand.
AAGAGATCAACAAGGTAGTCAAAAACGACGACGGCGTGATCGGTGTTATCGTTCACTCCAAGATTTACATCCAGCCAGCCTGATTGATAAAAAGCATCAAATTCTTCCAGTGATGCCAAGCCGGCGGGAGGTTGCGGCTTCTTGTGATCGTTGCCAAAAGCATACGAGCTATCCACCAGCGGCGCCCGGCTCGGATCACGCTCTGCCTGGAGCTTGTTCAACAGAAACTCAAAGGGCAAGTCAGAGTTCGCCATTGCTTCCAGCGTGGTCATGCGCGTGCGCTGCAACAGTTCACGAAAACTGGGGTCGCCGGATAAATCCAGGCGATACACGATGGTGTTGAGAAAGTAGCCGATCAAAGGCTGAGTTTCCCTGTGCTTGCGGCTGCTCACAGGGGTGGCAATGGGAATGTCATCTTTACCGCTATACTCCCGCAGGAACATGGCAAAGACGACGAGAAATGCTGTAAATCGTGTGACATTTTCAGCCGCGCACAACTGCTTGAATTGCACCCACAACGCATCCGGGAGCGTCCACACAAGACGCACGGCACTAAAACTCCGGGTATGCGGACGCGGCATGTCTTTCACCAAATCGAGGCGCGGCAAGTCCGCGAGTTTGCGGAGCCAATAGTCAGCCTGTCTGGCCGCTTCTTCAGACTTCATCCACTGGTCGAGCCAGTAGGCAAAGTCGCCATACTGAATCGTCAGTTCGGGAAGCGGAGATGGTAGTCCTCGGGAAAAAGCATCGTAGAGAGCAAAGAACTCATTATCAACCAAGTCATAGGAAACAAAATCCGTGATGAGGTGATGGAGGGTGAGCATGATTGCATGCTCGTGTTCAGTGACGCGAAAAAGAGTCGCGCGAACCAAAGGGCCGTTCAGGAGGTCAAAAGGCCGGCAAGTATAGGCTGTAACCAGGGCTTGCAAACGCTCATACCGGTCTTCTACAGGAAACTCAGGAACTTCCACCCGTTCCAGTGGAATCTGAAGCTGCGGAGCAACTACGGCCCTGGGCTTGCCGTCAATTTCCGGGAGCGCTGTGCGGAAGTTCTCGTGGCGGCGCACCATTTCATTAATCGCACGCTCCACCGCATCAATGTTCAAGGCGCCTTTCAGTCGAAAGGCATGGGTATGGTTGAAGTAATGAACATTGGGGTCCATCTGGTGCAGCAGCCACAGATGTTCCTGCTCGGCTGTGATTGGATAGTCCAGGGTGGGGCGACGCTTGATGACCGATTTGGACTCGGTTCGCGGCCCTTCACCCCGCAGCCGCTTCTGTAGCATTTCGCGCTGGGCCGGGGTGAGCCGGGAAATCCGCTCCTGATTGACGGTTGATTCTCTGTCGTGAACTTCATTACTCATTTTTGGAAAATCTCCCATTCTCACGAGTTGACTCTAACCTGAGATTGCGCCAACGCGTGAAAAGAACAGCTTCAGCATTCCTTCCTGTTCGCATCAGACTCAAAATCCTTACCAGCTGCGAGTTCCAGGGCTGCTGCTGTTTATGTCTCAACTCTCACTGAAATGTAATCTGCCACTGGAGGAATCAATGCTAGATCATGCTCCAGAATCTGGGTCCCTTCTCTGTTCTCGATCTCAGTAAATCCGGCAAATTTGTAAGTGACGTACATCATGCGGTTGCGGTCATTCGATACAAATTCGGAGAGCAGACGGACTCCTGATTCTTTTGCCTTCCTGAGGATGTGGTTCAACATGATCGTGCCTACGCCCCGATTCATCACCCGGCAGGACATCAGCAGCAATTTGATCGTCCATACATCAGGACCGCATTCCACCAGGGCAAGGCCAATTTTTCCGTAACGGCCAAACTTATCAGTCAACTCAGACATAAGCAGGAGATGGCGATCTGAGCGGCGCAGCTCCTCCAACTCGTCCTGGGAAAAAGTGCGTCCCGTGGTGTTGAGCTGATTGGTACGGTTAGTAAGTTCTTCCGCCCTGCCCAGGTCTTCGGCGCGCGCAGGGGAGATCGTAAACACCATGTCGAGGGAGGCAAGAAATTCTTCCTGCGGACCGGTGAATGCCTCCTCTATCTGCTTGCGTCGCATTTCGCCCAGATACATCTGTCGCCTCATGCGTGACTCTGCCGTG
>JBAVUZ010000682.1:0-3782 GCA_049697035.1 Candidatus Angelobacter sp.
ATCTAACGGTGTTCAGAAAACGGCACGCAAAAAACTGCATCATTCGCTGGCCCAACCAGCCGCCGACCATTGGCATTGAAGCGCATGAGCAGGAAGCAATCGCATTCTTTCAGGCATTTCCTGACCAGCATCTCGTCAACAATCCCTACAAAGTAATGATTGCCCAGGGCGATTGGACCTGCACCATCGCCGAGTTCACCGGCACAATGAAAGGCCCAATGAAGATGACCGATGGCAGCTCCATTCCGCCAACGAACAAGACGTTTAAAGTGGATTTCTGCACCGTGGCGCATTGGAATGAAAATGGCGAAATTGTGGAAGAAAATCTTTTTTATGATCTTATGGGCATGCTCACGCAAATCGGAGTTCTGCCCGGTAAGGCACAAGAACAAGCCGCGTAAGGACGGCCTTTTCGCAGATCAGGAGGGTCAGCAAGAGGATCACGACATGCCTTCGCACCTGTCGGCAGAATCAAAAATCCTTCCTGTACCTTCCATCCACGCCAAATCCGCCGTTCTGGTCGCGTGTGCCGCTCACGGACCATTTTGGATTGAACTTGTATTCAATCTGGATCGCCTGCCGCTGCGTCGATGTAATGTCCGTCGCAAACGTCACCAGCAGGTTGCTGGTAACGCGCTGCTGGATAGCAATGCGCGCGCCGGGGTTCTGTCCGGTGCCCGTGCCCAGTCCCGGATCGATCTGCAGCTGTGACACGCCGGCGAACTTGGCAATTCTGCCGCTCACCTGGCTGCTGATGCCTGAAGCCAGCAGTGATTGCGCGCCCAGCGAACTCGTCGGACTGGGACTTGGGTTCGCCGCCGCTGACTCCACGGTCTTCCCCGTCGCGATCAGGTTAATGATGTCCACCGGTGGCAATGCAGGATCGGACGTGTACGTTGTTTGCAGGCGTTCCATGGGCCCGTTCAACGCCAGCGTGATGTTGTATTCGTCAATCCTCGTCTTTACCTGTATGTTCAGCACCGGCTCTGTGCGTACAGGGTTGAGAAAATCAATCGTGCCATGGTCCACCTGGTAACGGTTCCCGGCCAGAAAGAATTCGCCGCCGGTCAGGCTACTGCGCCCCAGAATCACCGGATCGGCAGCCGTGCCCACAACGCGCAAATTGGCGTCGCCCCTCACGCTCACCTGGCTGCTCGTCAGGTTCATCTGGCTTGTAGATTGCACCGCGATATTCAGCTTCATTCCCTGCGTGAATGATCCGGGCGTGCCGCTGTCGCTGGCTTCTCCGCTGAATTGCGAAGTGAACGTGCTCAGGTCAAAGTCCGGCGTGAACGATACGCGCTCAATCCTTACCTGACCGTTGAGTTGTGACGCCTGCGGGTTTCCCGTGAGCGCCAGGTTGGATGCGAGAATGGCGCGCACACCTTCCGGATAGCGTACCCGGATGTTGTTGGCTGAAAGTCCCAGTTGGAACTGAATCGCCGGACGATACGCCACCGCGCCCGTGGCATTGATTGTCCCTCCGCCCATCTGGCCTTCAAAGCTGCTGATCTCCAGCCGCGTCTGGGTTACGTTGATCACTCCATTCGCGTGGTCCAGGCCCACGGGTGAATCAGCGGTGTGCAGGTTCGCATCCACGATCTTGATCTGCCCATTCAAATTCGCGCCCGGGCCATAACGTTTTGAATCGATATCAAATTGCATCTGGCCGGAGCTGGTAATGTCCGGCGCAAACATTTGCGCGATTCCCAGATCAACATTGCCTTTCACCAGGAACGACGCGGCTTTTGGCGTAGTCACCGGCACTACTCCTTGCGCGTCTATACTCGTTCCAGTGCCGCGAATCGAAGTTGGCTGCAGCGTTGCGGTGCCGTTCTGGTAGTCCACTTGGATCGGTTTGGCTGCCGCCAGTTGAAACTGTTTGTAATGTACATCAAGGTTTGGTATTTCCAGATGCGCTTCTACGCGATTCTTGTCCGCCAGCGGCCCGCGCACCGTAGCGTGCAGTTCGGTCTGGCCGGAGAGATCAGCCGCCTGCGCCGGCGCATACATCGCAACTAGCGGCTGGAAATCAATCTTTCCGCTGTCAAGACGGATGTCCGCCATATACGGCGTCTCAATTCCCACCGTGCCGCGCGCCTTGAGCGCGACCTTGGCCACGTCTGAATCCAGCGCAATTGTCGCCACATGGTTCTGCACCGTGGTCTGGAATTTCAGTCCTTGTACAGTCTGCTTCTGCATCTGCAATTGCGGTATGTCAATCGTCGCCTGCAATTGCGGATCTTTGATCGTGCCTTTGCCGCTCACGTTCAGGTTCACGCCGCCGGCAATCTGCATGTTCCGCGCGATGACGGTCTGCAGCTTTTCCAGCCGGAAATTCTGTGACTCCACATGCGCGTCGTATCCCTCGGTTTTCGGGAAATAATTCACGTCCGCCCGCGCCGACCCGGCTGGCATTTGCACCGTCAGATTCGCCTTCACGGTGTTCCCATCGCCTTCAAACTTCACGTTCAGGTTCTGAATCGGCTCAGTCGATACCTTAGCCTTCGTCACCGTAAGCGTCCCCTGTCCCACGGGGTTCAGTTGCGATCCATGCACGGAAACGTTCAACGCCAGCGTTCCGCTCACCGGGTACGTCTTATTCAACAACCGCTCCAGATCGGCAATCGAAATCTGCGAGCCGGAAACATTTGCCGTAATCGGACTAGAAGCGGTATAGGCCCAATTCTTCAGCCGCGCTTGCGCGCTGAAATTGATTCGGCCTTGCGGCACCGCTTCCAGATCGCCATTGCTCAGCGCCACTTGTGACGGATTTGCCGCGAACGCTGTGTGCAAGACTTTCCATGAACTCCCTTTCACGCGGAAATTGCGCGCATTCATCTGGCCATTGATCTGCGGCGCCGTGAGCGACCCGCTCACCGTCGCGTTCACGTTTGCTGTGCCATAAAGCCCTAGCGGCTGTGGTGCGGGCTGCCCGGGCTTAGGTTTCTGCAATGCCACCGACAGCGTTTCAAGCTCGTGCAAGTCGTTCGAGCGCAGAGCAACCTGCAATTGCGAACGATCACTGATTTTTCCATTCAAGTTAATGCTTGTTTGCGGCGTGCGAATGTAGCCATTGGCCAGCGCAAGCTCTTTGTGCGCCGCGGTGTAATCAGCATGGATCACGCCGTTCACCGGCATCGCAGGGCCTTGTCCTTGTCCAATGACGGCCTTGATCGTGGCATCGCTGTGCGCCACAAGATTGTCCAGCGTCTTGGCCCAGCGCGCGTTGGTATCCGCGTCAACGCTCCCGCTCAAATACGCCTGCCGCATCGACGCATTGTGCGTCGCCGTCTGCACCTGGTCCAGCGACAATCCTTTCAGTGAAGCCTGCAACTGCGCGATCGACGCACCCGCAACATCTTTGATCGTCAGTTTGCCGCTCAGTGTGCCGCCCATCACGCGCGCGCGAATGTCATTCACCTCAGCATTGCCGCCCGAAAGCTGGTACTTCGCGTAAAGATCGCGGACTTCGGTCTGCAAGCTCGGCGTCTTCACGTTGAGTCCTGGGCTGCTCGCGTTCCCGTCAATAGACACCGTTTCCAGCATTGGCCGCTTTGGGTCGGCCTGATATTTCATCTGTCCGGTCAGCTTCACCGTCCCGCCGGGAAGCGAAGGGTTTTTCAGTATTCTCTTAAAGTCATTGGTGACCAGCGTAGCTTCATATCCGCCCGTGGCCTGCATGTTCCGCGAGTTGTAATCATTCACCGTTGCATTCAAGACGACGCGCGATTCACCTGTGGTGAGGTCGAGGCTTTCCAGCGTGAACTGCTCCGCCGTTA
>JBAVUZ010000683.1:0-2125 GCA_049697035.1 Candidatus Angelobacter sp.
AGCTCACATACCGCACGAATCATTTTGAAATCGGAAATTGAGAGTGGCTGTGGCATCTCTAGGCTTTACTAATGCGAATTTACCCTGAGATCGTACGTGGAAACGGAATAAGAGTTCAAGAGCGAACTGGAAGGGATGGTGACTCGCAGGGTGCTGTACCTTGGCAAACGATGAAAATTCAACACTTCGGTGCCTAGGATGACTTCACAAAATTTGCCCCCAGCCCTGTAGCCGTCCGCCGTTTCAACGGCCAGAATCCTTGGCGGCAAATTACCGCGCCCGCGCGGCGGCTTGAGCCTGATGGCGGGGTTGAAACAGCTCGGGATTTCAATCCCGAAACCAAAATTTGTCCCCATTCCGCCTGTGGGTTTAAACTTTTCCGCATGAAAAGATCGCTTGCTGTCTCAATTGTGTTGTTGCTCTGCCTTTCCACGGGCTTAGCCCAGGACTGGGCCAAACAGAAACTGGATAAATCGACCCGGCATGGTGAGTGGGTGGATATCAAACACGATAACCGCGCGGTGCACGCCTTTGTCGTTTATCCGGAGATCAAAGCAAAAGCGCCGGTGGTGATTGTGATCCATGAAATTTTTGGCCTTAGTGACTGGGCACGCAGCGTGGCGGACGAACTGGCGGCCAACGGATACATTGCCATTGCGCCTGACCTGCTTTCCGGCATGGGGCCAAAAGGCGGCGGCAGCAGCGAGTTTTCCAGCCAGGAAGTTGGGAAGGCAATCTCATCACTGAACCCCGATCAGATTACCGCTGACCTGAACGCGGTGGCCGACTACGCCAAGAAGATTCCGGCGGCCAATGGCAAGATTGCCGTGAGCGGTTTCTGCTGGGGCGGCGGACAATCGTTCCGCTTCGCCACCAATCGCAAGGACCTGAGCGCGACATTTGTGTTTTACGGCCCCGGCCCGGACAACGTTTCAGCCATCACGGCGCCGGTTTATGGGTTCTATGCCGGTGAAGACGCGCGCGTTGGCGCAACGGTTCCAGCAACCAAAGAGGCGATGAAGAAGGCCGGCAAGAAATATGATCCGGTGACCTATGAGGGCGCGGGCCACGGCTTTATGCGCGCCGGTGAAGATCCGGCCAATGAAGCGGCGGCTGCGAATAATGATCCTGCGGCAAAACAGAAACACGATATGGCCGTCGCCAACAAAAAAGCGCACGATGAAGGCTGGGCGCGCTGGCTGCGACTCCTCAAGTCCATGTAAAACAACGCGGACGCCGGATTCCCTTCCGGCGTCCTTTTCTTCCGCAACAGACTCAATCGATTACCTTTGGCTTATTTTCACGTCTAATGGAACCAGCAGCCCTTCACGGACGTATTCAGGAGCAGGCAGAGTCTTGCACGTTTCAGGAGGAATATGACCCCTCAGAATCAACGCACCATCGGCTGGCTCATTGCGATAGTGGGAATTGTTGCGCTGGCCACGCCCAGCTTGCTTAGCCAATCCAGCACCAGCGCTGATCCGTCAACGCACTTTCAAAAGACTTTCAGCATTGCGTCCGGCGGCACGCTGGACGTTGACAACTATAAAGGGACAATTCACGTTACGGGCTCTGACACGAACCAGGTCGCGGTTGACGTGAACAAGCGTTTTGAAGGCAATGATGATGACCGCAAGTGGTGGATGGAAAACGTCCAGATCAATTTCAGAAATGACAATAACCGCGTGAGCGTGGAAGTGAAATATCCGCAGTGGACTTGCACTTTCTGCTGGCAGGGCCACGATTACACGGCCGCTGTCGAACTGGAAATTCACGTTCCGCGGCAGATCAATGTGCAAGTGGAAAGTTACAAGCCCGATATCAAGGTGGCCGGAATTCAAGACGACATTCGGATAAAAAGCTACAAGAGCCCGATTGAGATTGCGGACACCACCGGCGCGGTGCGGATCGATACTTACAAGGAAACCGTGAAGCTGCGCAACGTGAACCTGCGCGGGCCGCTGGAAATCAAATCGTACAAAGCCGATGCGGAAATTGACGCGCGCAGCCTGGGCGAGTCCGTTACGCTGGAAAACGAAAAAGGCAGCATTGTGCTGCGCGTCCCAGCAGATGCGGGCATGGACGTGGATTATGACGGTGGACGCCGCTCCAGTTTCCGATCCGA
>JBAVUZ010000684.1:0-3586 GCA_049697035.1 Candidatus Angelobacter sp.
GTCCATCCACACGGAAAACCACATCAACGGCGGCAAGCTGGTGGACGACTATCATTGGCTACGCGACAAGTCGAATCCCGAGGTTGCGAAGTACCTGAACGCGGAGAATGCTTACGCTGAAGGCGTGATGAAGCCCACCGCGGCGCTCCAGCAGAAGCTCTATGACGAGATGGTGAGCCACATCAAAGAGACTGATGTGAACGTGCCCTATAAAGACGGCGGATATTTTTATTATTCGCGCTGGGAAAAGGGGAAGCAGTACCAGATCTATTGTCGCAAGAAGGGAACCCTGGAAGCGGCGGAAGAGATTACGCTTGACCAGAACGAACTGGCCACGGGCCAGCCATTCATGTCACTGGGCGCTTACGAAGTGAGCGATGACGGCAACCTGCTGGCGTACTCCACCGATAACACCGGCTTTCGCCAATATAAGCTGCGGGTGCGTGATCTGCGAACGGGCAAAGATTCCGATGTCATTGCCGACAAAGTTGGGTCAGTGGCCTGGGCCAATGACAATAAGACGCTCTTTTATACGGTGGAAGATGACAAGACCAAGCGCCAATATCGGCTCTACCGACATGAGCTTGGGGCTGCGGCAGGCAAGGATGACCTTGTCTATGAAGAAAAAGACGAGCGGTTCACGGTCGGCATAGGGAAATCTCGCAGCGACAAATATATTTTCCTCCAGATCGGCAGCCACACAACTTCGGAAGCGCGATATCTGGATGCTTCAGATCCCAAAGGTGAGTGGAAGCTGATAGCTCCGCGCCAACAGGACGTTGAGTACTATCCGGACCATCACGGCGACCAGTTTTTGATCCGCGCCAATGACAAAGGCCGGACTTTCCGGCTGGTGTCAACGCCGGTGAGCGCACCGGGAAAAGAGAACTGGAAGGAAATGGTCCCTACGCGGCCCGATGTGATGCTCAATGACATTGAAGTCTTTGAAGGCTTTTACACGCTGGTGGAGCGCGAGAACGGGCTGCCGCAGCTCACGATCGTAAATTTCGCCGATGGCGCAAAGCAGCGCATCACGTATCCCGAACCTGTGTACACAGCTTCTGTGCAGACCAACCGCGAGTACAAGACCAACAAGCTGCGTTACGCTTACCAGTCATTGGTCACACCTGCATCAGTATTTGATTACGACGTGGAAAAGCACACGTCAACGCTGCTGAAGCAGACGGAAGTGCCTGGCGGCTATGATCCGGCGAAATATCAGTCGGAGCGCGTATGGGCCACGGCCAAAGATGGCGTCAAGGTTCCCATCTCTCTGGTTTACCGCAAGGATCTGAAGAAGGCTGACGGTTCCAACCCGCTTTATGTCTACGCGTACGGCTCGTACGGCATCATTCTTCCCGTGACGTTTGGGTCGACCCGTCTCTCGCTGCTCGATCGCGGCGTGGTGATGGCATACGCGCACATCCGTGGCGGCGGCGACATGGGCAAGCCCTGGCATGATGCTGGCCGGATGATGAACAAGATGAACACATTCACTGACTTCATCGCCTGTACGGAATACCTGGTGGCCAACAAATATGGATCGCGAGACAAAATTGCCATCGAAGGCGGATCGGCAGGTGGATTGTTGATGGGCGCGGTTACAAACCTGCGTCCTGACCTGTTCAAGGCCGTCGTTTCGCATGTGCCATTTGTCGACGTAATGAACACCATGCTGGACGCTTCCTTGCCCCTCACCGTTGGCGAGTACGAGGAGTGGGGCAATCCTAATGAGAAACCGGCTTACGATTACATGGTGAAGTATTCGCCGTATGACAATCTGAAGAAGGGCGCGTATCCCGCGATACTGGTGAAGACTTCTTTCAACGATAGCCAGGTGATGTACTGGGAGCCCGCAAAATACGTCGCCAAGCTGCGCACGCTCAAAACAGACAAGAATGTTCTGTTGCTGAAAACCAACATGGCCGCTGGACATGGCGGCTCGTCCGGACGGTATGACCATCTGAAGGAAATTGCGTTTGATTATGCGTTTATGCTGACGCAGCTGGGTGTGAGCACCCAATAGTCAGCATTCAGCCAAAGAATTTAGCCGCGAATCACGCGAAAAAGCGCGAATGAAAAGATCGATTCGCGTGTTTCGCGTTAATTCGCGGCTAGGCTTTCCTGAATGCCGTCACTGAATGCTAACTGCTTTTCTTCACGCTGCCGGTTTGCGGCCCTTCTTTAATTCTTCCTCGGTACGTTCGCGCGTTTTGTCGCTCGCTTCACGCTTCAAGGGATCGGTGCCTGGATCCTGGCCTTCAGACTGGCCGGTTTCCGGATTGGCAATGTACAGCAGATCCGAAAGATCGCTGGCGTGCTCTTCTTCTTTGCGCAGCAGTTCTTCTACCAACGTGCGCGTGGTGGGATCATTGGAGCCGAAATAGCGGACCATTTCCTGATAGACCTCAATCACCATGCGCTCGGCGATCAGGTCTTCGCGGATCATCTCTGCCAGGGTTTCGCCTTCAACATACTGTGACACTGAACGCTCCAGCAGTCCTTTGGGATCGAAATTAGGCTTGCCTCCCAGCTGCTGGATGCGTTCCGCAAGCGAGTCGGCGTGTTCGCGCTCATCGTCGGCATGTTCCTTGAACTCATCCGCCACGCTCTTGGCGTGGACGCCGGTGGCCATAAAGTAATGGTGCATGTAGCGCAGCACGCAGACAATCTCGGTGGCCAGTGCTTCATTCAGGATTTCAATGGTTTTGTTTACATCGCCTTTATAACTTTCGGTTACAGCGCCATCTTCCATCTTGTGAATGGCACGCTGGCGTATCTCCTGTATATCTCTAACAAAATGTGGCATAAGGGTCCTCGTCGGGGCGGGATAATTTGGAAGTAACAGAGATAAGATTGCCGCCAGGTGATTCAGGATGTCTCATGCCTGAGCAAGGAAAGGGTGCGTGGCGGGAGGCCAGAAAGCCGGACGAATCGCTGAACAATTATTTGCAAACTCTTAATGTTCGATATCGAACATTAAAATTGAACTTGTGGAGTGCGGCCAGTTTACCTGCTATGATTTCTTCGTCCTCGACTCTGATAGACACGTCGCCTGTTAGTGCCTGCCTATTTCTGCTGAGAACCATCTTGAACGTTAGTAAAAAAGGACTTCCATGAAGAAGATTTTTGTAGGTAACTTTTCCTTCAGCCTTTCCGAAGACGAGCTGCGGTCTCTGTTTGCGCCGTTCGGAGCTGTTGACAGTGCGACGGTCGTAACCGATCGTGCCACTGGACGATCACGCGGCTTTGGTTTCGTGGAAATGCCGAACAATGATGAAGCGGAAAAGGCCATTACCGCTCTGAACGGCAAGGATTCCGGTGGGCGAGCGCTGACCGTGAATGAAGCGCGTCCCAAAGTTGATCGCGGCGGTCGCGGCGGAGGCGGGGGCAGGGACGATTACTCCGGCCACGCGCGCCAGCCTCGCGAACCTCGCTGGTAAAAAGACTCCGCAGCGCAGCAAGCTTTGAAGGGGAAAAGCTGCTGCGCTGGTTTCAATTTCACTCTCAAAATGATTGCTTCACGCATGATCAGGGGTGAGACTCGCCCGTGATCGGAGCGATGCACCAATCCTCTGCCCAGTGA
>JBAVUZ010000685.1:0-13455 GCA_049697035.1 Candidatus Angelobacter sp.
AGAGTTGCTCTCGCAGTTCCCTATCCTTGAAGAAGCGCTCGAATCCATGGGCGTGATGGTGTGGCCGGAAGTTTATTTTGAAGCCGATGATGCGCTTGCTTCGGCCGCCGCCAAAGCAGCCAACGATGAGCGCGTTGGACAAGTCTTGATCTGTACGCCGGACAAAGACCTCAGCCAGTGCGTCGCCGGGAAAAGAGTGGTCCAGCTCGATCGTCGGCGTGACATTCTACGCGATGAAGAAGGCGTGGTGGAAAAGTTTGGCGTCAGGCCGCAATCGATTCCGGACTATCTCGCCGTGGTCGGAGACAGCGCAGATGGCTATCCCGGCGTGGCGGGATGGGGACTAAAGGCGGCGACTCTCGTCTTATCGCAATATCCCCATCTTGAAGACATTCCCAAAGATTCGCAGGTCTGGCATCCGTCGATTAAGAGGGCCCGTGCTTTGTCCGAATCACTCTTCAGCGCGTGGGATGATGCATTGCTCTTCCGCACGCTGGCAACACTGCGGCTGGATGCGCCGGTGTTTGAGTCGGTCGAGGACCTTTTGTGGAAAGGCCCACGACTGGACTTTGAGGAAACCTGCCATCGCATCAAAGCGCCTGAACTCGCTCGCCGTGTTGCCAACGTCAGACCTCTCGCCTCGTAACATTGCCCTCTTAAACCAAAAGCAAACAGCATGAAGAAGACAGCAAGCTAGTTCGGCTGCTCGCCGTCGCGAATATTTATCCCAGATACTTCAGGAAATCTTTCGGCGTGCTCTTATCAAAGCCGGGAAATACTTTTGCCAGATTCTTATTGCCAAGATGATTTGCCACGGCTTCACTCAGCACCTGCCGGAAGTCTGTCGTGACGGCTAAATCGCGCCCTTCATAAAGTTGTTCCTGCTGCAGGCCGGGCCAGCGGCCATACATCCTGCCGCCTTTCACCGGACCACCCAGAAGAAACATCACATTGGCATGGCCGTGGTCTGTGCCGCGATTTCCATTTTCCCGTGCTGTGCGACCGAACTCTGACATAGTCACGACCACTGTGTTTTCAGCAAGGTCGCCCAGATCGGTCCAGAGCGCGGCAATCGACTGCGAAAATTCGCGCGTGAGATTCGCAATCTGTCCTTGTACGTTGCCTTCATTCACATGGTGGTCCCAGCCGCCGATATCGGCGAACGCCACTTCCACACCCAGATTGGCTTTGACCAACTGCGCCACCTGACGAAGGCTGTCACCAAAGCGGCCATTGGGATAATTTGCGCCCGGCGCAGGCGAGTATTTTTCCGGATCAGCGGAGCGCAGCATCTTTACCGCCTCAAATGTCTCGTTGCCCGTGCCATGCAGAACTGAATCGACGGACTGCTCATACATGGCTTCAAAAGTATTGCTGGCCACGCTGGCTTTGGGGCCGCGCCCGCCCACGGCAAAAGCGCGAATGTCAGACATCGCCACCGCCGGGACCGAACCCGCGAGCGTGCGTGGCAGCGCTCCGCCCATGGCCACGGCCCTGAAGGGCGAAGCATCAGGCTCCGTCACGCCTGCAATCGCGCGATTCAGCCATCCATCCTCTGTGGACTTCACGCCGGGTGTACCGGATTCCATGTAATCCTGCGCATCAAAGTGCGAGCGCGTGTTGTCCGGCGAACCCGCCGCATGCACGATGGCGAGATGTTTTTGCTCCCACAGCGGCTTGAATGCGGACATCGACGGATGCAGCCCAAAGAAGCCGTCAAGGTCGAGCACGCTCTGCCGCGGGATGGCGATGCTGGGACGCATGTTGTAATACGCCTGCTCACCATACGGCACAACAATGTTCAGACCATCGGCCGCCCCGCGCTGGAAGAGAACGATCAGGCGCTTTGCGCCCGGAGCAGCCGTTTCCGCGGCATACACAGCGCGCGTAAGAAAGCTTGGAACCACGCTGGTCCCCACGATGGCCAGCGCGCCGTTCTTCAAGAAAACTCTTCGAGTAATGGACATTTGCTGCTCCTCAGGCTGTTGGCTCTTAGCTTTTGGCTCTTAGCTTTTGGCTCTTAGCTTTTGGCCCTTGGCCTTTAGCCAATTCTGCCCAAAGCCACGGCTTTGTTCTGCTTGCCTTTAGCCAATCCTGCACGTATCTAAAAAACAAAGGCCAATCGCTAATTGCTAAATGGCTAACTGCTACCTTCGTTGAAATTCCGGCGAGCCCATAATCAAACCGGCAATCGCGCCATAGTTTGGCTTCTTGTCCACATCGTCCAGCTTACGCTGGGAAATCTGCGGATCGCCCAACTGCTTCTGCATTACCGCATGCGTCTGCGACGAAACATCGCCCGCCAGGATCGATTGCTCCAGCGCCGCCAGCGCAGCTTGTGGATTCTCCGGCGCTGGGCCGGGGATCAGGGCTTGCGGATCAAGCGATGTTCCCGGCAGCCTGCCTGACGCCAGTTGCAACGCAAAGTTCATGCGGTTCAACAGCGCCGATGAATTCACCCACGCTTCCGCCTTCATGGAGTAACCGGTCGGCGGCTGTATGGCGTAGAGGGGCATGCCCATGCGATTGAGTGTCGCAACCAGCGGGAGCGCATTCTGAATGTCAGCGCCGGAAGCGCGCGCGGCGGAAGCCACAAACTCAAACGGCGTTTTCATCTTGGCGCGGTAGGCATCGGCGGCCCAGAATTCAGGCGAGTGGAACATGGTGCGCAGCACTTCGCGTATATCGCCGTCCTTCTTCAAAAATGTCTCAGCCATGCGATCTACCAGAGCTTGCGGCGGATTGTCGGAAACAAAGCGCATGGCCAGCTTGCGCGAAATAAATTTGGCGGTCGAAGGATGATGCGCCAGCACGTCCAGCATCTCCTCGCCTTCTTTTTCCCCGTGCTCGCCAATCTTGCGGCCCAGCACATATTTAGGCCCGGGCTCATGCGCGCGATCATTGAACTTAAATTCGCCGCCCAGCTGCGGACGCTCAATCGTCCATCCCGTAAGCACCTTGGCTAATTCCGTGACGTCTTTCTGCGTATAGCCGCCGTCCACGCCAAGCGTGTGTAGCTCCATGATTTCGCGCGCGTAATTTTCGTTCAACCCGCTGGGACGATTCTTGGCCTGTTGCGGTCGGGGACGCGGAAAACGCCCACGACGTCCGGCGAAACGCTGCGGACCATACAAGGCCAGTTCAGAGTGCGGCCCAACACTCTGCCAGTTGTCCAGGTAGAACAGCATTGCAGGACTCTTGGCGGTAGCTTCCAGAATGTCTTTGAATTTGCCTAGCGCGTGCGGACGGATCACGTCACGCTCATAGGCGCTCACCATGTAGCGGTCCGGCCCTTTGCCGATGAAAACGTTGAAGTGATTGAACCAGAAATCCGTCATCACTTCGTCAAGCTGGCGGTTGCTGTAGATGGCGCGCAGCAGCTTGGCTTCAGCCAGTTCGCCCAGTACCGCCTGTGGCTGGATCATCGCTTCCACGGTCTCGCGCTGCTCCGGCTTCATGTCATCCACCAGCTGCATGGCCCTTGGGCCTTTGTAAGTTTTTGCCAGATCCAGGCGTTCTTCGACCGGCATTTTCAGGATGGCTTTGTAACGATCGTCGGGCGGCAATTTCAAAAGACGATCTGTATCCAGATCGGCATACATAGCGTCTTCGCGCTGCTGCTGTTGTTTGCGCTGCTCTGCCGTGAGTGGCGGATTATCATCCGCGCGCATTTCAGCCGCCGAGTCTTTGGGATCCCCTTCAGCTTGCGCATTTACCGCCGTCTGTACCTTGGCCGAAGCGACATCAGGATTGTTGCCACCGGTATTACTCGCGGCGGCTTTATCTTCTTTATTCTGCTGGCGCTGCTGGTAGGCCGCCATGCGTGACTCATAAACAGCTTTCTTAGCGGGATCGTGCGGCATGGACATGCGCCCGTTCTCAATGGCTTTCAGCACCTGCGGCGGAGGGAAGTTTTCCACCATTTCTTTGGTGCTCATCTTCAAAGTGCGGAAAGGCGCAAGTCGGGATTCCAGGGCGCCGTCATCAATTTTTTCAGGGTGAAGCTGTTCGTCAAACCATTTGTCCAGGCCTTCTGCCCGAACGCGTTCAACGTCGCTGGGACGCACGCCAAAGGTAAAGCGGTTGAGCGCGTGGACGATTCGCTTATCGTCGTCCATCTGCATGGGCGCGGCGGAAGACGTAGGATCCGGGTGTTTTGCTTTGGATTTTTTGTCGCCGGCAAACAGCACTGCCGTCGAGATCAGCACAATGAGGCCCAGTAGAATCAATGGCTTGCGCGCAGCTGGCATAGACGCTCCAGGAACTCTTCTTAGTCAGGAAATATTAACCCTACGTTAGGCAAAAGTTGTGAGGAAAGAAAGATTACGACAGGGTTACCCGTCCGCGCGTCATGCGACGGTTCAGCTCGGAAACCATATGATCGATGTCCGGCGGGGAGATATTACAGGCCACGCTGGGGTCCAAAAACATTTTGCGCGTCCGGGTTTCCTGGCCGGAAGACGACCACGGGCGCGGCGGCGACACATGGCTCACGGCGTCGCGGCGCAACTGTACCAGCAGGGCGTGAACAACTTCACCATCCAGCTTGGCCGGGGCCAGCCAGCTCAGTTGCGCGGCAGCTTCACCCAGGGCAAGTTTCTTGCGGTAGGGGCGCTCGCTCAGCATGGCGTCAAAGGTGTCAGCCACGGCCACGATCTTTACCGGCAATGAAACTTCGTCATTGTGGAGGCGGTCGGGATAGCCGGAGCCATCGGCGCGTTCATGGTGCGAGCGCACCACCTCTGGAATCTTGGGCCAGGGGAACTGTACGGTGGAAACAATGCGATGGCCTTGTACTGTGTGGTCAGCCATCTCCTGGAATTCGCCCGGCTCCAGCGCGCTGGGTTTGCTGAGCAGATGTTTATCCACCGTCACCATGCCGATGTTGTGCAGGTAGCCGGCAGCGCGCATCTCGCTGGCCTCCGCGGCGCTCATGCCCAGTGATTCGGCTATGCCCGCAGCATAACGGCCAACGCGCAATGAATGGCCATGCATCTGTACGGCCTTCACGTCAATGGTGGCGGCGAAGGCGGCCAAAGCATCGTCCCAGAAAGAGTGAACAGAAGCGATCAATTTCAGATTGTCGGCCGTACGCTCTTCGAGCGACATCATTAACTGGTGGTTGTACATGGCAAGCGCGATGAACGGAGCCAGGTCGCCTATCTGCTTCAGCACTTCCGGCGTGTACTCAGCTCCGGCTTCACGTTCGCCCAGCAGCAGCGCGCCAATCAGCTTGCCATGGACTTTCAACGGCGCAATGCACCGAAACCACACGCTGGAAATATTTCCTGTGGAACTTAAGAAAGTGTCACAGCGCTCGCGCGAAATTCTCTGCGGCCCGGTGACGTTCGTTAGGGCATGCACGTGCTTGGAAAGCAGTGGGAAAACCGCTGTTTGCGGGAAGACGACAAAGCCCTGCGCCGCGATAGATGCCAGCATGGCCGGTTTTTCCTGAAAGCGAAACAGCGCGCCTGAGCCGGCGCGTATGGCCGCCATTACCACTTCCAGCGCGCCATTGGCGATCTGGGAAAGGTCTCGCTCACCCGTTAATACGGGACCCAGTTCGGCCAGGACCTGGGAAGCGAGCAGCGGAGGCCTGCTAGTAAAAAAGGAGTCGGCCAAATTTTCGAGCGGCGCGATCTTCCAGAGCACCTTAGCGTAACAGCTTATGCTCTTAATGAGAAAGGTCTAAGTATCGGGATGGTTAACAGGAAAGGCTTTGCAGGCTTACTTTCTCCAGGAAGCCATAGATTTGGAACTAAAAACACTAAACAGTTTGCCCGCAAGTCCAATTCGCTGTCACGTTCTACCTTTGGTCCCGATTCTCTCCGCAGCAAGGCTGACGTGGTGAAGTCTTTGCAGGAATCATTTGTCTATCTGCACAAGGGAATCGCCACAGTTAACGAACACAATCTTATGGAGGCGGTAGAGCTGCCTGAAGGTGGGCGGGTACCTCGGGAACTTGTGCAGCTCTGCTTGTGTCTAAATAAAGACATAGCGAGGATTTCGGGGTGAGCATATATCAGGGCATCGCGGCGGCCATTCTGTTGTTTATTGCCTCGGCCGTGGCGCAGGACGAAAATGCTTCAAGTGGCGAAGAACACCAACCATCTGATTTGCACTACCAGATTTCAGTAAAGGATGGCCGCAACCTGTTCCATCTGGGCGAGGCTATCGAAATTGAAGAGTCTTATTCATCCGATGTCTCCAAAAAGTACTTGCTGCTTAGCCTTCCCCAACAAGTGAAGGGACATCCTGCGCAGCTAACGGTCGGGCCCAGTATTGGGGTCATTGATCGCGTTCAAGACGATGGTACGCGCAGCGCCAACTCCATTATGGAGGCGAATTGCCATTATGGCTATGGCCGTGGGATGAGTAGCGGCTGCGGTGATTGTGACTCACGGCGACCTCTCTCGGCGTCTCCAATCAGAATTACGTTCAATTTGACTCGTCAATTCCAGATCACTGAACCTGGGCATTACTCCATTCAGACGAAGGCCGCCAATGTTGTTCTCGCGCCTCTCGACACGCAATCCAGTGTTCCCATTTCACTGAGCTCTAATAAGCTGGAAATTGACATCGTAGAAGACCCGCAGTGGTCGCGAGAGGCTTTATGGCAGACAGAAGTTCGTTTCGATAAGGCACTATCGGTATATGTTTCCCGAGGATGGAACCATATACCCGCGAGCGACATGGGTAAAGATGGACGCAGGGAAAGAACGAAGATTGAGCGGGAAATGCAACAAGATGCCCAGACGATGGCGCTTCTGGACACTGAGGATTCGCTCGCCGCAATCATCCGACGTTACGATGGCTCAAGGATCGGATGGGAGTATTACCGAGATGTGTTCTACGATGGAATTATCCAGTCCAAACACAGCTCTCTAGCTATCGATTTGCTGTCAGAAAGGAAGCTGCAACCTGACTTCTGGGTCTCCGAGAGAGTCATCGACCAGTTGACGGCGATGAAGCTCCAGACCGAGTTTCCAGTGGCCTTTAACAGCAATGATTCCTCTTATAGGAAACAATTTTATCCGGAAGCACGGAGGGTCTTGCACGACTATGTGCTGGCTGTGGGTAGGAGTCTGGCGGAGAAAGACGACAACGCTTACGCACCGAGTCTGAATGTGTTCAGCGCCTATGCTCGGCAGGATTATTGTACCGGCAAACCGCTGATTTCCAGCAGTGAGTTGCGGGAAATCACCCGGGCAATCGACGCTTCCGAACAGACCCCAAAATAGAAACCTTTTCGACTTCCCAACAAAGAGCACGGAGGGGTGTACCTCCGTGTTCCTTGTGCTCTCTGTGATTAGGTTTTAGTTGCCCCGGCTCGCCGGCGGTACAACGCCGTTCATTCTCAAGTACTCCACCATCTGGCCGTATTCATCGGCATCATGAATGACCGCTCCGGAAGCTACGAGCAGCCGCGGCTGTGTGCCCCGAAAAGAGGGTACCTGGTCGAGCGCATTTTCCGGTGTGATCATTTTGGCGGCGCGATGTCCTACGGCAAACGAGTCCTTCAGGAATTGGATGATCTCGGCTTTGGTCTTCAACTCATCGGGGCCATTCCCGCCTTTGATGTTCTCCGGCATCTTTTCCCCGGTCACATGGCTCCAGAAGAAATAGTTTGCCGCGGCGGTGTGCTTCACCAGTTGGGCGAAGGTGCGGACGTCTTTGTAAGCGGCGCCAGGAATATTCAGGCTGGCCGGCGTGAAGTCAAACTTGTCGGCCGGCATGGCTTCCGCCGCTTCCACTACATTCTTCTCATATTGACTTACCTGCCGGTCGACTAACGCGGCGAGGCTTGTGATGGGCGCGGGCGAAGCTTGCGCTTGCGGCGCCGGTGAAGCAGCGGGTGCTGCAGGCTTGGCTCCGCCTTGAGCGAATGCGCCAATAGACAAACTAAGAATTGCCAGCAGGCAAAAAGTTCTCATCTGTTCCATTTTGAAACTCTCCTAGGATTCGATCTTAGCGACAAAAAAAGATAACACGGGCGCGTGAATCGCACCATTGCAGCGCGCCCGCAGAGTTTTTGATTCACCAGCAAAACAGAAAGGCACAGAAAATTTTTCCCGTGCCCTCATTGTTTCTTGCGTTGCCGAAGTCTCAATTGCCGCCCCGGCTGGCCGGCGGGATGATGCCATTCATGCGCAGGTATTCCACCATCTGCCCGTAATGGTCAAAAGCGTGGCCCACGGCAAAGGTGGCGCAGAAAAGCCTGGTTGTCTGTCCCTGGCCAAACGGGCTGGGAATCTGGGAAACCACATTTTCCGCCGTCAGAGACTTCGCCGCTTTATGTCCGATGGCAAACGAGTCTTTCAGGTACTTCACAATCTCGGCTTTCGTCTTTAGCTCGGAAGGACCGTTGTCCTCCTTGGACTCGATCGGCGACTTGTCGCCGGTAATCGCGCCCCACAAAAGATAATTAGTGGCGGCTACGTGCCGTACCTCCTCGGCAAATGTCTTCACGGTCTTGTATTCACTGCCGGGAATGTTGAGGGAGCCGGGAGCAAAATTGAATTTGTCGTCCGGCATCGCTTCGGCGGCCCCGACAAATTCTCTTTCGAGGTTGCTGATTTCACGATCGACCACGGATGCGATGGTGGGTGGCTCAGTCTTTTTTGCCTGAGCGTTGGGCGTGGCAGCCGGCTTGGCCGCCTGGCCGAACGCGCTCATGGCAAAGCAAATTAGCGCTATCACACAGAAAATTCTCAGATGTTTCATGTGTCTCTCCTCTTCTCCCATTTATCAATTGGTGGGTTGCTGTAAACGATACCATGGCGACAACAGAAGGCCAGCAGTCAGAGCAATGGCAGCGAACGTGAGCGTGAACTGGACGCCTGCGTTTGAAGCCACAAAACCCCAAACAGCGCTGCCCAGGGCCAGCCCGCCCTGCAAGACCAGCACGTACATTGAGATCACACGCGCTCGAACCCAGTGCGGAGCGGCTGTCTGCGCCGCAAGGTTGAGCGTGGCCAGAATGCTGATCCATGCGAGTCCTGCCGCAGCTGAAAACGCCGACGCTACGGCGAGCGAAGGCGAACGTACCAGCCCACAAAGCGCAACGGCAAAAATTAACGTTGCGTAGGCGATGACCGCATCGGGCGAGAGCAAACGTCTTGCGACGGCAAGAACTCCCGCGCCGCCCAACGCGCCCAGTCCAAAGAAAGCCAGCATGGCGCCAAAGCCTTCCGCGCCAAACTTGCTGGCGATCAACGGAAGCAACGCCCAGAACACGCTGGCGAAAATGGAGAACAGCAATGTGCGTACCAGAACGGTGCGAATGCGCGGCTCCTGCCGGGCATAATGCAGCCCAATACCAATAGCCCCCATAAATGTGGTGGTTCCATTGCGGGTTTCCGTTTTCGCCGGCTTCCAGCGATAAAGAAACAGGATTACGCCAAAGAATGAAACCGCGTTGATCAGGAAAGCCCGTCCCGATCCGGTGGAGGTGCTCTGGCAGCAGGTGGCAATTACAAATCCGCCCAGCGCCGGACCCACGGCGCGCGCAATGTTGAACCCGGCGGAATTGAGCGCCACGGCTGCGGCGAGCTGGTTCGGCGGAACCAGATCCGGCGTGAGCGATTGCCACGCAGGATCGTTCATTACCGCGCCCACTCCCAGTAGAAAAGTAAATACCAGCAGAATCTGTGGCGTCACGGTCCGCGTGAGCGTCATCACGCCAAGCACGCTAGCTGCCGCCACCATGGACGCCTGGGTAAAAAGCAGAAACTTGCGGCGATCAAAAATATCCGCGAGCGCGCCGGCGGGCAACGCAATCAGCAGCACGGGCAAGCTTACCGCTACCTGCACCAGCGCAACCCACATCGGGGAACTAGTGAGCGAGGTCATGAGCCAGCCAGTGGCCACGTTCTGCATCCAGCTTCCGGTGTAGGAGATCACGGCGGCAATCCACAGGCTGCGGAAAAGCGGCTCGCGCAACGGCGAGAGGGCAGAATCGTGCACCACTACAGGCTGAACTGAAGCCGGGGTTTCCATGGATCTAGCGGGCCTCGTGGGGATGGCAGACATGATCAGATCATTGGACTGCTTCTCCCACAGGATCGTGAGCAGGCTCGCGCGAAAACGGCCACTCCTTGCGTTGCCAGGAACGCACAAGAAAGAGAATGATCCCAACAAAAGCGATGCCGATGCCGAGCTTGATTTCTTTCAGGTTCGGGCGGGCGTAAAGGATGTAAACAAAGCCCAGCGCGGCCAGGAGCGCGGGAATGGGATAAAGATACATGCGGAAGGGGCGAGGGAACTCCGGATGTCGCGACCTTAAAAGGAAGAGCCCGAACACTTGCATGAGAAATTGCACCATGATCCGGATCACCACCAGCGCGGCGATCACGTCCTGCAGGCGCAGCATGCAAAAGACGGTGGCCACAATTCCCAGCGTGAGCAGTGAGTGGTGAGGAAACTGGTTTTTCGGGTGCAGTTTGGCATAGAAGCGAAAGTAATTTCCCTCCTGCGCCGCGGCGTAGGGAACGCGGGAGTAGCCAAGCATCAGTGAAAACACGGAAGCGAAGGCGGTCCACATGATCAGGAAAGCGCCAAACATCCCCCACCATGTGCCAAAGGTGCGTTGCAGCAACGTGGACGCAATGTAGAAGTGCGATTCGCTGGCGGCAGCCTGATCCAGTTCCTGCCAGGGCAGCACGCCCAGGATGCTGATGTTCATCAGCAGATAAAGCACGCCGACAACGACAATGGAGATCAGGATGGCGCGAGGAATATTGCGCTCCGGACGCTTGATCTCCGCGCCCAGGAAGCAGACGTTGTAATAACCCCAGTAATCATAAGTGGCCACCAGCATGGCCGCGCCCAGCCCGGTGATAAAGCCGGAAGAAAAATTGAATGCCCCGGGAGCAAACGTGAAAGCGCGAGCCGTGTTGAAGTGACTGAGCCCGGCGACAATGACCAGCAGGATCGCGCCCAGCACTCCGACGGAAAGGTATCGTGCCAGTTGCCCGATCACCGAAACGCGCCGGTACAGCAGCCACAGCGCGAGCAGGCAGCTTGCCATCGCAAGAAACGTGCCATGTGTGATGAACAGGCGGAAGTCGAGCGAGCCAAGGCCCCACAAACCTAACGATACTGTGTGCTCCACCAGCACGTGACTCAGCGACGGCCAGACATATTCCGCGTAACGCGCGATGCCCAGGCAGCCCGAAGCGATAGAGAGCGGTGCGCTGAAGATCAGCTGCCAGACGAATAGGAATGACATCAGTCGGCCCAGCCGTTTGGCGCCGTAACTCTCTTTTAAATATTGATACGAGCCGCCGGCTTGCGGCATGGACGCGCCTAGTTCCGCCCACACCAGGCCGTCGCACATGGCGAGAAACGCGCCGAGTACCCAGCCCAGCATCGCCTGTGGGCCATGCATGGCATGAATGATCAGCGGGATGGTGATAAACGGCCCCACGCCAATCATGTCAATGATGTTGAGCGCGGTAGCTTCGCGCAGGTCGACTTCGCGCGGCAGAGCGGGTGGCTTATGGGCGCTATTCATGCCGCGTGTACTCAGTCTTCTTCACCTTGAAAGCCATAAACAAAGGGATAGCGGTGGCGATGGTCCAAGCCGCCGGCGCCAGCCATTTCCCTGCAACAGTTTTGTGGTCGTCAAGATTGAAAATAGCTAAAACGGTAAAGATCAGAGCAAAACAGCCGCACCAACTAGCCTCCTTGATGTAGTCATCTCGCGTATATTTCTTTTTCGATAAATGTTTCACCAAGAGTCTATAAACACAAGGAGGTATAGCAATTAAGGCCAAGATGATCAAAATGTAATACATGGGCCTGATGACCAGACCAATTTGAGCGGAACGGCTTTGAATCGCCCATAAAATCAACAGGATCATTCCCAGAGTGAACAGTGTTCGCAAAAGCGCTTCTGTTTTGTACATGCTTGAACTCTACCTGTCCTTACTCATGTCCCGCGCTGACCAGGTTGACGAACAGCCGGATCGCCCCGGGAACTCCGGCAGGAAGCTGACGCGAAAATCCATAGGCGGAGAAGATGTAAATGCCTTTGCCGTAATGGGCCAGCAGCAGGCCCCCTTTCTGCGGCGGTTCGCCCGGATCATTGCAGGCCAGCAGCGGCTTGAACTGCGCGTCCCATTGCGACATGAAATAGAGTCCGCGCTCCTGCACCCAGCCGTCAAAATCTTTTTGCGTGATCCTGTTCGGCCAGTTAAAGACCTGTTCCTGCGGCGCAAGAATTTCCACCGGCTGCTCCTCAACGGAGACACGCACGTTGGCCTCGGTTGTGGGATACGGCGTGTAATGTCCGTCATTGAATGCACCGGTGCTCTGGTTGTATTGGACAATAAGCGTGCCGCCGCGATTCACATAGTCCAGCAGGCGGCGGTTATGTTCGCGCACGTCAGTCCGCGTGTCATAGGCGCGAATGCCGACGATGATTGTTCCGTAGCGGCTGAGATCGCCCGAGGCTAGCTCCTGCGGCGTGATGATGCTGGTGTTCAGGCCAACGCTTTGCAGCACCGAAGGAATTTCATCGCCGGTGCCCATGATGTAACCGACTCTGAGTTGCGACGGCAGCTTCACGTCCACCGCCTGCACGTTTTCTGTTGCGAGACGATAGGCGTAGTAAGAATCAAGATCAGGCCGCGTGATTACCTTGAATCCTTCGGCATACTGCTTGCCGTTGTATTCAGCGCGCGCCGTGACCTTGTATGTGCCTTCATGCAGGTTCTGCGGGGTGATCTGGAACGCGTAATTATTCACGTCGCCATCATGGTCAAGATCGACTGCGATTTCCGCGGGCTCGACCTTCCACCCCTGCGGCGTTTCCAACTTCAATTTGGCATGGACGGCGCTCTGTACGTTGCTACGCACGCTTACGACGATTTGTGATTTTCCAGTACCGCCAACGGGCGCCACGACGACGGGTGAGGTCAGCAGCACAGAGATCGGTGGGCCGACAGCGAGCGGGCGCTCTGACTGGCCGAGTGTGGGATCGACAAACTTGACCTTGGCGACGGCTCTGGCTTCGCCAGAACCACTCCCGACGGTGAACCTGGCGTAACCACGTACAGGGTAAGGCGACCAAGGCAGCGTCAGGTATTTAGGATCGCTGATGGAATAGACCGTTTCGGTTTCAGGGGCTGTACGCGTGAAATACGGCTTTGTATCTTTAGCATCTTCAAGAACGGTTAGCTTGAACTGGCTAGTGGACGAGTCACCACTCTTGAGGGGCACGTAAGGACTTGGGCTGGAAGGAGCGCCAAGATGTTCAATCTTCCACCCGTCGGCTGCTTCGATGGCGAATCCTTGCGGAAGCACAGTGATCTTGCCTCGATTATAGAGTCGGGCTGTTACCGTGAAGCTCTGCCCTGGCACGGCCATGCTCAAGGTCTGCTCCATGCGGGGAAAATACGATGGGGCCGCTGGCGGTCCTGGAGGATCTACTGTGATATCAAAAAAGATTCC
>JBAVUZ010000686.1:0-2599 GCA_049697035.1 Candidatus Angelobacter sp.
GCCTTAGGTGATAAGATCTGTCACGGTGACACCATGCCCATCAGCGGTTTGGAGCGCAAGAGACAATTACTTGGTACCGGTATTTTTCAGGATTTGTTCGGCGTAATAATTATGGACCTCAGCATTATCGCGCAACACTTCATCGTAAGCCGCGCGCAGAATCTGCTCACGCTGGCTGCGCAACTGATTGCGGATAAACTGCTGCACCTGCGGATCATTCAAGTCGCGCTGTCCTGCGGTTTCTTTGCCAATTAATTTGACGATTCGATAGCCAAAAGGCTGGTGCGTGGTCGGATTCACCACTGGGATCACCTCGCTGAACTGGCCTGGTTTCAATTTGAGGATTGCATCGCGAGTTGCCGCATCAGTGTTCTTCAGCTGAGATTCCGGCATTGGTCCCAGTTCACCGCCGTTGCGCGCGGTATCGGGGTCTTCTGAAAACTTTGCCGCAACACTGGCAAAATCCTCACCGCTTTCCAGGCGATGCTCGGCTTCGTTGATCTTTTTTTTCGCTTCCGCATCGCTCTGCGCTTTGCCTGGGCTTTCTCCCGGCTGGCCCATGGGCTGGCCGGTGACCAGTATGTGAGCAACGAAATAACGCGGCTCAATCAAGTTGAAATCGGCCTTGTGCTGGTTGTAGTAGTTCTGCAAGTCGGAATCGGAGATGGTAACTTTTGAACCAATCTCTTTGTTCAGCAATTTGTCGATCGTCAGGTTCCGGCGTATTTCCTGCTTCGAATCTTCCTCGGTTATACCCAGGTCTTTCAGCCGCTTTTGAAATTCCTCTTGCGTGTACGGAGCTTTGGCCTGAGTGAACTTGCTTTCCACCTCGTCATCGGTGGCAAGAATACCGAGCTTTTCCGCTTTTTGCAGGTGCAGCTGGATATCAATCAGCTGGCTCAGAATATTCAGCCGCAGAGCTTCCTCTTCCGTGGCGGTGGGCTTTTGCGGCGACCCGGCCACCCGGCTGTTGTAGTTCTTGTACAGTTCAGAACGGAAGATTTTGTAGCTGTTCACCCTGGCCACTACTTCTTTGTCCGTGCCGTGGCCCGTGCAGCCGGCCAGCATGAGTGGCAAAGCAATCAGCAACAACAGAACCGACGGACTGCGCCGAAATTTAAGCGCCTGAATCAACAGTCGCCTCCATGGGCAATTCAGTTACGGTACGATACGATAACCGACTTCAACGCGGTCTGACTAGTTTTTTGCATTGGCCGGGGCCTGCTGTGCACTGTCAGCCAAGGCACGATCCAGGGCAGCGCGCAACTCCTGTTCCGGCACCGCGCCGGTGTACCTTTCTCCGTTGATAAACAGAGTCGGCGTGGAATCAACGCCCAGCTTGTCGCCCTCTGCCATCGATGCGCGCACAGCACTTTCATCCTGTTTTTGCATGCAGGCCTGTAATTTGTTCGCGTCAAGCTGATGTTTCTGCGCCTGTTCCTTGGCGAGATTATCCAGGTTTGAGAATGCATCTGTCCGCGATTTGCCGGACATCTGCTTCTGGTTGGCGTGGATGTAATCGGCAAAGTCCCAGTATGCCGGACTATTCTGCTCACCAAGGCAATTGCCATCAATGGCGGCGTGCATGGCCCACGGATGAATCTCAATCAGCGGATAATCCTTGTAGATCACCTTGATCTTGTCAGCGTAGTCCTTGAACACATTTTCAAAAAGAGTTGAGTGCATGCGGGAGCAGAAAGGGCACTCAAAATCATCGAAATTCACGATGGTGACCTTGGCGTCGGGATTGCCCTTTACTGGACGGCCCTTCACGTCAATCTTGGACATCAGGTCCTGAGAAATATCGATCTTTTCCACGTGGGCCAGCGTTTTGCGGTCCGTGGAGATCAAAAAATCATGGTGGGTCGTGTTCGTTCCGCCGGTAAACGAGACAACCAGCTCGTCATAACCGGGCATGGTGCTCGACTTGGGTTCAGAAACGGCAATCGTGACTTGTGGAGGCACGTTGTAACGCGAGCGAATTTCCGTGGTGATGCGGTGGGTGATTTCCGGAGTCAGCGGAACTGGCTTTGCGACTGTCTCCGTACCAGTCTCTTTCTTCTTTGCGGGCGTCTTTTTTGCGGAGGCAGCCGCGCTAGCGCCAGCTTTCTTTGGCCCTGCAACTCCCGTACTTTGGGAAGCTCCCGGCTGCGTAACCACTAACACAAGCAGGAAAGTATTTAGAATAATGCGTATAAATCTAGCCAAAAAAGTCACCTCGTCGTACAGACAACTTCTTAAATTATCTCATGAAGGTGCAAGCCCCATGCTCAAGAGATGAGCTTAATCAAGGGCGGGGCGGTTTTGGCGGCATTCATTGATCCAGAACGAAAACCTTCAGTATCGACGGTCACAAACGTGAATCCCAGCGCTTTAAAAGTCCGGGTGAACACGCCGAACATCTCTGGCGTGAGCGCGCGGGGCAATTCGTCCTGTGCGATCTCAATCCGGGCAATCTCGCCATGATGCCGTACGCGGCACTGGCGGAAGCCGAGATGGCGCAGGGCTTCTTCTCCCTGTTCGACGGCTGAGAGGGCTTCCAGGGTCACCGGACGGCCATACTCAATACGAGATGACAAGCATGCGGAAGCAGGCTTTT
>JBAVUZ010000687.1:0-7737 GCA_049697035.1 Candidatus Angelobacter sp.
ACGCGCCCCTTCAGCGAAATTGCACTGTTAAGAAGTCGAGTACAGGATACACTGAATGGCCATTCAGTCTGAAGTAAGGAATACCAAATCGTCAAAGCCGGGATGACGAGAAATATTTGTGTGGCAAGGCCAAGTCTTAATCAGTTAAGATATCGGGCAAATGCTCGCTCCAGAGCTGCCAAGGGACCAAATCTTGCCGAGGATTTTTTCCCAGCATGACCCATGGCGCCCAGGCGGGGAGAAAAGCCAATGATGTCACCGCGTTTGATTTCTTTCGTCTTCTTAACCATATCTGCAGCCATGGCGGGCCAGGATTCGTCTTCACCAGTAGCGCTTTCCACACGCTGCGCATCTACGCCGGCGATTGCTTTGACGGTTGCCAGAAATACGCCTCTGCAAATCGTACTTGACCGGGAGGTGCGGATCAGGAAAGCCGGACAGCCGATCCACGGCCGTTTGGTGCAGCCAGTCTATGCCTTTGACCGGCTGGTGGTGCCGGCAGGTACAGAAGTTGACGGCCACATCACAAGCGTCGGGTCCCTCTCAAGAAAAAAGAGGGCACTCGGAATCTTAAACGCCGACTTTACGCCCGCGCGCAAGGTTGAAGTTGAATTCGATCACTTCGTGATGGCGGAAGGCCGGACGGTCCCGTTCAAGGCTGTAGTCACTCCGGGGTCGGGCCAGGTGATGCAGTTGGTAAGCACCAGCGACGACAAGAAGAAATCAGCTAAAGACTCCGTCTCAGAAAAAATCGACCAGGCAAAGCAGGAAGCGAGGCGGCAATGGCAGGAAGCCATCCAACAGGTCAAGGAACCGGGCAAAGTGCATCGGTTGGAGCGATATGCGATCAGCCAACTCCCGGCCCGCCCACAATATTTAGACGCCGGAACCAGTTATTTTGCTGACTTGCAGGAACCGCTGGAATTTGGCAGCGAGCCTTTCACGCCGCAGATGGCCGCTTCAATCGGGACCGAAATCCCACAAGGCAGTCTGATACATGCTTTGCTCATCACGCCGCTTGATTCGGCCACTACGAAGAAAGGCGCTGAGGTGGAAGCGGTCATGTCGCAACCTTTATTTGACGGCGATCGTCTTGTCCTGCCCGAAGGCAGCCGGATCAAAGGCGTGGTGTTGCAAGTGCGGCCCGCCGCCCGCCTGCACCACAACGGGCAGCTTCGGATTGCGTTTCGCCAGATTGTCCCGCCCGATGGAGTCGCGCAGAAGGTAGTGGCCAGCCTGGAAAATGTTCAGGCCGGCAAGGATGCTCATGTAAAACTTGATCCGGAAGGCGGCGCGGAGGCTTCCACTCCCAAGACCAGGTATCTCTCAACCGGCCTTTCGCTCGCCCTGGCTACCACGTCGTTCCATCAAGACGAAGATGCGAATGATGCCGGACAATCACAGAATGGCGTTGTTGGCGGTGCGGCCGGGTTCAAGCTGGTAGGCATCGCTCTTGGTCTGGTGGTGAAGTCGCACGCCTTCGGCATGGCGATGGGGGCCTTTGGCGCCAGTCGATCAGTCTACGTGCATTTCATCGCCCGAGGCCAGAATGTGGTGTTTCCACAAAACACTCTCATGGAGATCGGAATTGGCACGCACGGAAAAACCGTTCTTCAACCGTAAGAATGGGAGTCTTATGCCAGGCGATTCGCCTACGCGAGTGCGATGAGACGCTGCTGGCGCAGGATCTCAATCCCCGCCAGACATACCTTGTCCACCGAAACGCCCGGAATTTCAATGTTACGCAGCAGGAATTCTCCTGTAATCTCCTGGACCGTGAAACCGTCTTCACAAAGATCCAGCAATTCTGCGGAGAGCGGGGTGAGCTGGCGGACTTCCGCGGCTCCCGCCGGGACCCTGCGAATGGCGAGCTTCACCGGCTGGCTGGGCACGTCATGCAAGGGGCTTCTGTGCCGCAGCCGACGAACAATCTCCTGATAGTCAGCTGGAAGCTTGACGACCTTCACTCCCGGAAGCAAACGCAGTCGGCTCTCCGGGGAAAGCAGGTCATCCTTGTCATAGGAGAGTTTTTCATCGGCTTGTTGCCCGGTATTTTGACGCGCACCGTTCGCTTCAAGTTCCGAATCGTGAACGCCCGCAAGCAGCGCCGCTTCGTATTCCGCCAGCGCAGTGATCGCAAGAGGAGCTTTGCTCCCCGGGATGTAATGCCCCCGCACAAAGCGGAGAAAGTCCGCCGGGAATTCGGGTTGCGCGTAGTAGGCAGTGCGGTCGCCATTGAAAAAATGTATTCCGCTCTGTACCCGCCACGCCTGCCATTGCTCGAACACGTCCACCACGTTGCCGCTGTCCTGATGCAACCCCAGCAGAAGCCGGCGGAACGCCCGCATGCCGCTGAGAAGAAAGTCGCGCAGCTCTTTGAGAAATTCGCGATCGAGATGTGGCAGCGGGGCAGAGTAAAAGCTGGAGAAAATCTCCGGATGTCCGGCAATCATCGCGTGATCTTCAGGATCCTGCCGCCAACCGCGATATGACATATCGGCAACATCGTCATTGAGCACCAGAGCATCCTTGTGCTGCGTCGAGATGGGCGTACCCGCCAGCGGCGCCAGGATGCTGAGCTGCGGATCAGCGTGGTCATAGCGCAGTGAATCCACAAAGAATGCCGCCGTATCGCGCAGGTCGTCCATGGTCTCGTCGGGAAAGCCGGCCATCAATGAGACAGCGGTGTTGATCTTGAACTTGTCGCAGGAGCGGACACGCTCCGCCGAATCGTTCAGCTCCAGGCCCTTATCGATGATCTTCTGCATGCGCCGCGAACCGGTCTCAATGCCAAAGAAGATGCCGCGGCAGCCGGCGCGGGACATGAGCGCGATCAGCTCTTCGTCAACACAATCTGTGCGGGCGCTGCAGCCCCAGATGAATGCTTCCTTGCCCTCCAGCAGGGCTTCACAAAATGCCACCACCCGTTTGCGGTCCACGGTGAACATGTCATGCACCAGCTCAAAAGAGTTGACGCCGTATGTCTGCCTGACGCGGCGCATATCGGCAATCATCTGCGCCGGGCTCTTCAACCGGAAATTGCGGCGGAAAAAATCGTTGGTCGAACAGAACGTGCAGGAAAACGGACAGCCGCGCCCCAGCTCCAGCGGAAAGTGACGGCAGAAACGAACGTCGGGAAAGAGATGAAAAGCGGGAAATGGCAGGGCGTCAAGGTCCGCGACCAGCGGCGCAGCCGGGTTGCGCACGATTTCTTTGTGTTGGCGAAAGGTGATGCCAGGGATAGCCGAGAGAGCGCCATGGCCCGCGAGCGCATCGATAAGTTCAGGAAGAGTCTGCTCCGCTTCACCACGTACGACCAGATCAATCCATGGAAACGCGCGCATGGTTGCGATATCGACGACGGACGCCTGGGGGCCGCCGAGCACAACCACTGACTGCGGATGCGTTCGCTTGACTTCGGCGGCGATGCGAAGCGTAAGAGGATAGCTGCTGCAAACCGTGCTGAAGCCGAACAAATCAAAATCGCGCGCTGCGAGATACGATCCGGAAAAAGTGCAAAAATCAGATTTGTCGCGGTTCGACCCTTGCAGCCACTCGTAGTAAACGCGATTGAGATCGACAACTTCCGGCTGCAGGCCTTTGGATTCCAGCACGGCGGCAAGGCTCAGGATGCCGACAGGCGCAAGTTCGCCCATGATGCGGGCTGCTTCTGTTTCGCCCACGGCACGGCTATCAAACTGATTGGCCGTGGGAGCACTGATAAGGCAAACTTTCATGATTGTCACTTGTTTGGACTGTGCATGAATGAAAGTGGGTCATTTTCCATCAAATGACCCACTATCGAGCATGAGCATCTAGCAATTCCCTTAGCGAATCCCGCGCCCCAGGCTAGCCGCGCGCCCTGGTGAGGCGCGACCGATCAGGCGGGAGTTGGGTCTGTAGGTACGTCGCATCCCATGTTGGTGACCAGCGTATTCTCAAATGCTGCCCTGAGCTCTACAACCTGAGCCTGGGTCAAGCCCAGTTCAGGAACTGTGCGCGCGGCCTCCTGCAGCTGATTGGCCATGTGTCTTGCGAGAACTCTGGCCCATTCTCTTTCCGAAACCACAGCGGTTTGGGGGGTCCCGGCGACGCCGCCGAGCAAAGTCGCTCCTCCTAGTACAAGCGCGCCACGCATCACATCTCGACGATCAAGACCTTTCTGTCCATCATCGGGTTTTGACATTTACATCTCTCCTGAGCAAAATTTTTTGCCACGGAACCTTGTCCCTCAATTACCGGTTGTCAAACCGGAATGAAAGATACTGACGTTTATCTCTTCAACTTTCATGGTTGTTACTGGTTTGGACTGCGGCCTCGGCGACCAATCAAGGGGTTGTGACCTCGCAGCCCATGTTGGTGATCAACGTATTCTCAAATGCGCTCCGTAGCACTTCAACCTGGTCGGCGTTCAATTGGATGTCACTAACCTGGCTTACTGCCTGCGGTAATTGGTTGGCTACGAATCTTGCCAGGGCCCTTGCCCACTCTTGCTCTACGGTGATGACAGCTTGAGGCATGTCGTTCCTCCAGTCCATCAAAAGTCTGAAAAACACAGGACGGGAGTATATACCCAATCCTGATACGGCCTTCAAGGATTTAGCGCGAATTTATTGATGATTTATGAGGGCAGCCGTGGGAACCCGGGTGCCCATGGGATGAATCGACCTCAACCGGGGAGATCCATCTTCTCCGCCATTTCCAGCATTTTGGTCACGCTGTTCCAGTTGCGTCCGGTGCCGGATGTCCCCAACGCGCGCTCAATGGCCGGCCATGGGAATTTAGATCGGCCCTGGCCATTGGGGAAGTAGATATAGGCTTCGCGGCCGATGAGATGCATCTCTTCCGGGCCGATCTTGATGGCCAAAGCCTTGTCCGGGGCGTCCTTGCCGGGATCGGCGACGAGAAAGTTCACCAGCAGCTTGCCAGGCTCGATGCCGCTGCGTTTGGCAAACGGGTTTCGCGCGACTACCTCTTTTAGATCAGCCGCGGTGCGCAGCACTACGCCGGGCCGGAAGCCCGCGGTCTTTTCAATGGCGTCCTGTATCCGCCTGGCAAGTTTCACCAGGTCTTTTTCGCTGCTACTAAAGATGACGTTGCCACTCTGGACGTAGGTCTGTGGGTCTTTCAGTTTCAGCGACACGCACAGAGCTTTAAGCGCGTCCATCTTGATCACGTTGTGGCCGCCGACGTTCACGCCGCGCAGCATGCAGATAATCACAGCCATAAGAGCCTGAGTATAGTTCAGCCCGCGCCTTCGAGTCGTCGTTATAGGTAGCCTGCTAAAACCTACCACTGAGGCACGGAGAAGACCAAACAATGCCACTTCCCCTCACCGGAGTTGTACGTCACAATGGCTTCGCCTGAAAAGCGAGGAGCATTGATGAAGAAGATGTGTGTGTGCCTGTTGCTGGCGACCCTCGCCTTGGGGCAAGCAAAAAAGACAGCGCCCGCGAGCGGCGCGGCTTCAGCGGCGGCAACGATCTGCGACAAGCCCTATGCTGGCGGCGAGGTTGCCGATGAATGGCCGGAAGGGCCCGTCACCATTCTTTTTCACCGCGAAAAGAGCAAAGCGCCGTGGGCACATAATCCAGCAATCAGTGTGCCCGGGCTGGAGGCCGCAACGCCGGCCAGCGCGCGCACTCTGGTGTGCGTGATTGAGTCGCAGGTGGAAATGGGGCACTATGACTCCGGCGAACCGGGATATGCCCCCTCCTGGGGCACGTTTCTGGTGCGACTCTCAGACCGCAAGGTCTATTTCATGGGCCAGACTTTGGATGGAGAGATGCCTCCGCAGGTGAAATACAAACAGGGCGCGGGCGTGGGCAAAGCTCCAACAGAAATCTTTGTGCGCTGGCTGCGCCTGCTGATGGAGCAGAAAGTTGCGCGCTTCAGGATGCGGTTCAAGTCCAAGGATTACGCTGAGGTTTCCGCCATGGCTTTCTCCGGCGACAGCAGCCGACTTGCGGTGGCACAAGAGGCACGCCGTTCCAGCAGCGAAGGCGTACCGCCGTCACCCATTACGGTCTTTGACCTTGCGACGGGACAGCCTGTGGCCAGCATGCACGCGGATTACTCCACAGCCGCGATCGCGCTCTCAAAGTCGGGAAGCATGGTTGCGACTGAGCGCTATGGTCAAGTAGAGATCTGGGACGTGGCCACGGCCCAGATGACCCGCAAACTTGAGACGAGCAATGTTCGCTCTTTGGTATTCGGCCCCGATGACACGCTGGGCGTGGCAGGAGACGAAAAAGCCGCTGTATGGGACGTGAGTGGCAATCGCAGTCTGCATTCAGGCAGCGGTTCTGTGGTGGAACTCTCTCCGGAGGGCGTGTGGCTGGTGATGGGAAAGGGCGCCAAAGGATTCACGGTGCGCGAATTGGAATCAGGACGCGAGCTGGGAAGCTTCCCCGCCTGCGGAGACCCGTACAAATGCTTGCCTTCACGCGACGGCAAGATGATGGCGCGATGGTACTCACTTGGAGCGACTGTCTACTCGAGCGGCAACCCCAGCGGAAACTCTCCTGCACTCCCCAAGCTGGGCGTGGGTATGGTATCCACGATGGGACCGACGCGCGACGGTTTTGTGATCGCCAACGGAGAGGGCATTGCCGGCATTATTTCTCCCGGTTCGGCCGAACCACGCGCCTTCGCTACCGACCTGAGCAGCATACGGGCCATCGCCGTCTCGCGCGACGGCAAGCTGGTTGCGCTGGGAGACAGCAGCGGGCACGTGGAAGTTTGGGAGCTGCGGTGAGGCGGAACGTTGAAGAGCGGGCGCGCGATGGGCGGGTATCTGCAAAAGCAGGATATTAGCTTGACACCAGAATAAGTAAGACGATATCTTACTGGAGATGAAGACTACCGTCTCTTCCAAGGGCCAGATTGTCTTGCCGGCAGAATTCCGCCAAATGGACCGGATCGAGCCTGGGCAGGAGTTCGACGTCGAGCGCATTGATCGTGGAGACTATCGCCTCGTTCGGCGCGTTGCACCGCGGAACGAGGGCGCCATCGCATGGCTGCTCAACTGTCCGTACAAGGATTTTTTTGTTCCTATCGATTCTGAGTCGACCGATACTCTATGAAGTATCTTGTTGACGCCAACGTTTTGAGTGAGCCAACGAAACCATCGCCGGACCCGCGAGTTGTGGACTGGCTTCAAGCACATGAGCCTGACATTGCGGTCGATCCTGTGATTCTGGGGGAATTGCGCTTTGGCATTCTGATCCTGCCCCGGGGAAAGAAGCGGATGGCGTTGGAACGCTGGTTCAATGCAGGGGTCGGGCGTATCCACTGCCTTGCCTGGGACGCCGATACCGGCTTGAAATGGGCGGAACTGCTGGCGCGCCTTCGCAAAACCGGGACAGCCATGCCGATCAAGGACAGCTTCATCGCGGCCACCGCGATTGTTTACGGTCTAGCGGTCGTTACTCGAAACCGTGTCGATTTCGCGAAGGCCGGTGTGCGCGTTATTGATCCCTTCGCTGGTT
The DNA here is from genome assembly GCA_049697035.1 of Candidatus Angelobacter sp. Taxonomy (GTDB): domain Bacteria; phylum Acidobacteriota; class Terriglobia; order Terriglobales; family Acidobacteriaceae; genus Angelobacter. Next base: position 7,491 of record JBAVUZ010000687.1, read on the forward strand.
GAAATCGGGGAAAAACTTAATCTTAATATTGTTGTATTACTTTGTCTTACAGAGCAAGATTTAAAGATATGGCTTCACCACCCCGCAGCACGCGCACGTTTACTGTCAGCTTTCCTCCCGAACTCGCGGAGCAGGTTGAGCTGACGGCCAGGGCCGAAAACCGCACCACCAGCGAATTGTTCAGGGAAGCCTTCCGCACCTATCAAGCCCAGCGCGCGAGAAAAATATTGCGTGAATCTCAAGTGGC
>JBAVUZ010000688.1:0-5465 GCA_049697035.1 Candidatus Angelobacter sp.
GGAAGGGGCCGTTCACGTAGAGCTTTAGGAAATCCGGCTGGTCGGTGATGTCGAGCGTCACTTCTTTTTTGGCGGCTTCCATGCGGTCTTTGGACTCTGCGGAGATCGTCTTATTGACCACCAGTTGAACCTGATCTCCCTGGCCGCCTGTGACTTCGATTGAACCAAAGATGTTGTCGATCTCCAGGATCTTGTGGGCGGCGGTGAGATTGAATGTCTTGCGAATCGTTTCTTTCTCCTGCAACCGCATGCTTGAATCTGAATCATCGTCGTCGCCGCCTGCATGAAGCGGGCAAGCGAATGTGGGCAAGAACACCAAACCCACGGAACACATCAGAATGAATGCACGAAACTTTTGTTGAATCACGGTTCCCTCCAGTTCTTTTCAGAAATAGCGATCCCTCGCAACGCTTGGGACAAAAGCTAGTTCAACTGCTGGATTCCCCAATCCACGCGCTTTTTTACCGTGGGATTGATATTCGGGTCTTGCTGAAATTTTCTGAACTGCGGCACTGCGCTCTTGTCATGCAGGTCTACAAGCAAGTCAATCAATGCCATCTGTACCATGGGAGACTGCGTGGTTTGCAGCACGTCCACTAATTCGCGGCGCACCTCAGGACGGTCAGCATAGCGGCTCACCGCATCCAGGGCAGCCAGCCGCACGTCCACATTGCTATCAAAACGCACAGTGTGCATCAAAGCGCCCATCACTTTGGGATCCGGCTCGGGAAGGCGGGTGGTCCAGCTCACGCCTTCCAGCCGCTGGCTGGGGGATTGCTGCTGCAACATGGAAAGCGCAACCGTTTGCCGTGTCGCAGCAAGTTCGCCTTGCAAATCTGCAAGTTGCTTCTGTACTTCGGCGTTTGGGCCACGATCTGCATTTTTCCCGATGAAATATCCACAAGCCAGGAACAGACAGGCCCAGACAATCCCTGCTGCCGGAAGTTGTCTCCAGTTGCCCATTCCCCACAGCATCGGAACAGGGGCCTTGGTCTTTTCCGCCGCCAGACTGTTTTTCTCCCAGCGGCCTTCCTGATAACTCTCAAGCATCGCCTTGAAGCGCGATTCCATTGCCGGACTCGGTTGCTCTTCTGGCAGCAATGCCAACTTCTTCCACAGGGAAGCCTCTTCGCCGCAAGCGGTGCACTCCGCTAAATGTTCTTCCACCACTGCCGCACGGTCAGCGCTAAGCCTGCCCTGCAGATAATCCGGTAAAAGTTCGCCAATTCCTTCGCAGTTCATTGCACACTCCCGGGCCTAGGCCATGTTCCCTGCCGTCCCTTGCCGCGTAAAGTTTTTCCGCTTTCAAGTTGCTGAAATATTTGCCTCAGATCCTGCAGAGCTCGATGGACCCGCGTTTTCACCGTCGCCACCTCGCAGCCCAGTAGCTGAGCAATTTCTTCATACTTAAGGTCCTGGAAGCGGCTCAGGACTAGAACTTCGCGTTTGTCTTCAGATATCCGCATAAGCGCGTTGTGGAGCAACAATGCTTCCTGGCTTTGCTGGGCCGTATCCACCGGCGCGACGGAGGGAGACATCTCAGGTTCAAAGGCCGTTTCTGGCCGGCGCTTGCGCAGCAGGTCAACACGCGCGTTCCTGGCGATCTGGTACATCCAGGCGCGGAATGCCGTTTCCGGCCGATAGCTGTGGCGATACTTAAGTATCCTGAAGAAAACTTCCTGCACCAGGTCTTCACTCGCCGTTCTGTCGCCGGTCAGCTTCAAGTAGAAGTTGAATAAAGGCACGTGATAGCGCTCAAATAACACGCCCAGCATTTCGCCGACGCCGCTGCGTACCTGGGCCATGAGTTCTTCGTCGGACATCGAATTGGCCATCGGTGGCGGCAGGAGGTTATTTGTCCTTTCAAGGATGATTACTGAGTAAAGCAGAAAAGGTTCCCGCGACCAGAAGGCAGCTAAGTGATCGCTGAGACACCCTGTAGACCCAGGCAGCCTTTACTTCTTTCTGCTCTCCATTTCTAATATTCGGTTAAGTCATTACAAGGAGAGATGAATGGTGACTCGTGCAGCATTGATTCTACTGTGTTTGGGCCTTGCCGCTGGGGCGCAGAGCAAGCCTAAAACTCCGGCAAAAGGAGCTGCCCCCAAGGCCGCCGGCAAACCGGCGCCGGCCAAGGCGTCCCCTACAGCCATCATCCATACTTCTGCTGGCGATTTAAAGTGCACGCTCTTCCCAGCCCAGGCGCCTAAGGCAGTGGCCAATTTTATTGGACTGGCGAAAGGCACCAAGCCCTGGAAAGATCCCGCAACCGGGACCACAGTGCATGGCAAGCCTCTGTACGATGGCACGATCTTTCACCGGACCATCCCTGAATTTATGATTCAGGGTGGCGATCCTTCCGGAACCGGCGGGGGCGATGTTGGCTTTGAATTTGAAGATGAATTGCACGCCGACCTGCTCTTTGATCAGCCGGGACGGCTTGCCATGGCCAATCGCGGGCCGAACACCAATAGCTCTCAGTTCTTTATTACAGAGAAGGAAGTTCCCTTCCTCAATCCCTGCCTGGATCCTAACGGATGCGCGGACGGACGCCGACCACCCAACAGCGGCTATACCATCTTTGGCCAGTGCGATGAAGCCAGCGTGGAGTTGGTGAAGAAAATCGCCCGTATGCTTTGTGGCGGCGGTATGGCGTGTAATAACAGCAACAGCCGTCCCGCGAACCCGGTAAAGATCACGCACATTGAGATTGTGGGCGCAGGATCAAAGCCAGCGGCCAAGAAATCGACCGGCACAAAGGCGACGCCAGCACCCAAGAAATAAACCGGACATCCAAAAAGCATTCAGAATTTTTATGAGAGGACTAATCCATGACACGCCAGCCAGGCACATATGCGATTTTTGATACCACTGAAGGCAAGATTGTTTGCCGTCTTTTTGAAAAAGAAGCGCCCATTACGACGAAAAACTTTACCGACCTTGCTGAAGGCAAGCGCAGCTGGAAAGACAGCGTGAGCGGCAAAGGCGGCGACGGCCCACTCTACAGCGGCACAATCTTTCACCGCGTGATTCCGGACTTCATGATCCAGGGCGGCGACCCCAGCGGCACAGGCATGGGCGGCCCAGGCTATAAATTCGGCGACGAGACCAAAGGCTCGCCTTACAAATTCGATAAAGCGGGCAAGCTGGCCATGGCGAATGCCGGTCCTGGCACAAATGGCAGCCAGTTTTTTATTACCGTCGCCGCCACACCATGGCTTACGGGCAATCACACGATCTTTGGTGAAGTAGTGGAAGGCCAGGACGTGGCCGACAAGATCTCCAAGGTGAAAAAGGGCGCGCAAGACCGCCCAGCAAAAGACGTAGTGATCAACTCCATCACGATTGAGCGCGCATAGCAACGGCCCAGCATGGATCCAATCAAGGTTGTCATCTTTGTGGCGGCTTTTCTTGTGCTGCTCCTGCTGGGGCGGAAGCTTTCCCATTTCAGTGAGTCATCAATAACCGCGCCCGTAGCGCCGCTTCCAGATCCAGTGGCCAATGAGCCGGCAGTTATTGCAGCGCCACGGTCAAAGGCAAAAGAACCGGCAGTCGTCGGGGCGGAGTTACCATTCCCAATCCATGTACCTGCAATCAAGCGCGATTCTGAAGGCAGATACAACCGTCCTGAATTCCTGAACTATTATTTTGAAGAGACTGATTTGGTGCGCGGGCCGGAGAATCCTGCGGCATTCTATGACGATTTCTATCTGCTGGTGCGCGACATTGAAAACAATCACACTGCGTTCTATAAATATTTTGTAGCAACGCCGGCAGGTCTGCAAAAAGCCATGGACGATGAACATTTGCCGGCTCTTTATCTTGAAGAGCAAGCGCTGATCGTTTCACGCTGGGACGTACAACTCATCCTGGACACAGCGGTGAAAGACATCATGAAGTCTTACGCAGAAAGAAAGGACGATAAAGATCCCCATGCGCTTCCCGGCGATGATGAGCCTTTCGAAACGGGCTGAAAACAGAAAAGCCGACGCATTGCGCGCGCCGGCCTTTGCATCACAAGACCTTAAACGCCAATCACTTTCACCAGTTCAGCTACGGAATCTGCGCTCTTCTGCAAGGCCGCTTGTTCCTCTGAGGTGAGTTTGATTTCAATGATCTGCTCCAGGCCGTTTGACCCGAGCTTGCATGGCACGCCGACAAAAAGGCCTTTAATGCCGTATTCGCCTTCAAGATGAACGGCGCAAGGCAGGATCTTTTTCTTGTCCTTGAGAATCGCTTCCACCATCTCCGTGGCCGCAGCGGATGGAGCATAGTACGCGCTGCCGGTCTTCAGGTATTTCACGATCTCCGCGCCGCCGTCGCGCGTGCGTTGGATGATGGCGTCAAGCCGGTCTTTGGGGATCAACTCCGTGATTGGAATTCCGGCGACGGTGGAGTATCGCGCCAGCGGCACCATAGTGTCACCATGTCCGCCCAGCACAAACGCCGTCACGTTCTCCACGCTTACGTTTAGTTCTTGTGCGATAAAAGTGCGGAAGCGTGATGAGTCGAGCACGCCAGCCATGCCAATCACGCGATTGCGGGAAAACTTGCTCAGCTTGAATGCCGCCTGGGACATGGCGTCCAGCGGGTTGGAAACCACGATCAGGATGCAGTTGGGCGAGTTGGCGATAACTTTGGCGATCACATCCTGCATAATTTTGTAGTTCGTATTGAGCAGATCATCACGGCTCATGCCCGGTTTGCGCGCGATTCCTGCGGTGATCACAACAATGTCGGAGTTCGCTGTATCGGCATAATCATTTGTGCCTATCACGTAAGAATCGCGTTTCTCAATGGGCATGGCTTCCAGCAGATCCAGCCCTTTGCCCTGCGGCACGCCTTCCAATACGTCAATCAAAACTACGTTGGCCAGCTCTTTTGAGGCCACCCAGTGAGCGCATGTCGCGCCCACGTTTCCTCCACCTACGATGGTTACTTTTTTGCGCATTAGGAGTTCCTTCCTGAAATTTTTATGAAATCTACACCGCTGTTTTCTTGCGCCGGTCAACCATATTTTCAACCATGTGCTTGGCAAACTCGCTGGTTTTTACCTTAGTGGAACCGGGCATCAGACGCTCAAAGTCATACGTCACAAACTTCTGCTGGATCGTTGCTTCCAGCGAAGTTTCAATCATCCGCGCCGCTTCTGACCAGCCAAGGTAATCGAGCATCATTACGCCGGAAAGAATGACCGATCCGGGATTGATCACGTCTTTGTCTGCATATTTAGGCGCCGTGCCGTGCGTGGCTTCAAACACCGCGTGCTGGTCGCCGACGTTGGCTCCGGGCGCTATGCCCAGCCCGCCGACCTGCGCCGCGCAGGCATCGGAGATATAGTCGCCGTTCAGGTTCGGCGTGGCCAGAATGTCATATTCCCCCGGGCGGAGAATCACCTGCTGGAAGATCGAATCGGCAATGCGGTCATTGACCATGATCTTCTTCTTCCACGCGCCGTTGCCGTG
>JBAVUZ010000689.1:0-2773 GCA_049697035.1 Candidatus Angelobacter sp.
CTCGGGATTTTAGAAACCTAGCACGCCCACCGCAACAACGTTGCTCCCACGGTAAACCCAGCGCCCACAGCCGCAATCAGCACCAGATCACCTTTTTTGAGCCGGCCTTGCTGACGCGCGCTTTCCAATGCCAGAGGAATGGTTCCGGCGGTGGTGTTGCCGAACTCGTCAATGTTGATGATGATGCGATCTTCTTTTAGTCCCAGCCTATCGGCGGCCGACATGATAATTCGCTTGTTGGCCTGATGAGGAACGAACAACGACACGTCACTGCCTTTAAATCCGTTGCGCGTCAGCACCGTCTCAGAGGCTTCCGCCATTTTGCGGACAGCGTATTTAAACACCGCCTGCCCGTCCTGATGGACGTAATGCATTTTCTTTTCCACGGTTTCATGCGTGGTGGGATTGCGGCTGCCGCCTCCGGGCATAAACAGCGAGCATGCGCCGGAACCATCCACCTCATGAATAAAGTCGATCACATAATTGTCGTCTGTGGCAGGCTCCACCAGCACAGCACCCGCTCCATCTCCAAAGATGATGCACGTGGCTCGGTCCTGGTAGTTGATGATGGAGGTCATCACGTCCGCGCCAATCGCCAGCACCCGCTTGTGCGCGCCAGACTCCACAAATTTCACCGCCGTCTGCAGCGAGTACACAAACCCGGAACAGGCCGCTGAGATGTCATAACCCCAGGCGCCTTTGGCCCCAATCTTGTCCTGCACAATGCAAGCCGTGGCCGGAAAAAGCATGTCGGGCGTGACCGTGCCCACAAAAATCGCCTCAATCTCAGTGGCGGGAATGCCGCGCTCCTGCAACGCTTTTTGCGCAGCTTCAATCGCCAGATCGGACGTGGCCACACCCTTGTCCACGATGTGCCGTTGCCGGATTCCGGTGCGCTCGATGATCCACTCATTGGAAGTCTCGACCATTTTTTCCAGGTCTGTATTCGTCAAAAGGCGCGGTGGGACATAGGTTCCAAGGGCTGAGATTTTCGCGCGGACAAGATTGGCCAAAAAAGTTTCTCCAGTCAGTGTGTGGGCAAACCAAATATTGTAAGCGGTTTTGAGGACGAGCGGTAGAATCAGGTCGAGCGCTTGCTACTAAATGCCAAGTGCTCACCCTACATGAAACCCGGAAACAATCCATTCAGGCAGGATTGCCTTGCAAAGAACAACAACCAGAACAATCACAGCAAGCGCCCACAGGAGTTTCTTCAAGTTCATCTGAGGATAAAACCTAACCGGGCACCCCGCTGCACACGCACTAGCCCGTTACCGTTGCTTCCTTCCGGACCTGGCGGGATTGGCGGGATTGCGTCGCGCGGGACCCGGCGTTTTGATTCTAACATCTTTGCTTCCGCTTGGGTTCTTGAAGCAACCGATGATTCGGGGCGAGGCCGACTTGCGCGCCGAGCCCACTGCATCAGGGCTGACAAATCCCATCATAAAGAAAATGCATTAGCGGTTTTGGAGCGAAGCGACAAAATAACGGTTACGTTGGGTCACCGGCGCGCGGATTGCGCTTTGCTCCGTCCTCAAATTCGGCGACAATAAAGCAGTGTCCACGCGCAGTCTCAGCTTCACAGCAATGAAGGCCGCTCCCGGTTCGGGCAGCGCTGAGCGTTTTTTTCAGTGGTCGCTTTACATCCTTGTAGTCGTCGGTTTTACCGCGCTCATGGGCACCAACAAACTGGATGCGCCTTCCCTTGCGCTGGTGCTGCCCGCGCTGCTTTTGCGTGGCTATCTCCTGCTGATGCGCAAGACCCTGGTCATCTCCGAGCGTTGGACTACATTCCTGACCTTGATCTATTTCGCCTTTTACGCGGCGGACTATTTTTATTTTTCTGAGAGCTTTATCAGCGCCACGGTTCATATGGTGCTGTTCAGCATGGTCATCAAGATTTTTTCTGTGCGGCGTGACCGTGATCTGATGTATCTGGCCATCCTCTCGTTCCTTATGTTACTGGCGGCCGCTGTTCTAACCGTGGATACGCTTTTCCTGCTCACTTTTTCCGTGTTTATTCTGGTGGCAATCGCCACTTTTGTCAGCATGGAGATGCGGCGCTCAGAGCAGGAAACTCTGGCTGCCGGCGTTCCGCCCCATCACGATGCAAAGTTTTACGGCTCGCTGGCGGGAATCTCCGGCTTTCTTGGCTTGCTGACCCTGGCCGGCGCTGCTCTGCTTTTCTTCATCCTTCCGCGCGTAAGCAGCAGCGGATATCTTCGCAATCTTGGCGTACAAAGCTCCCTGGTCGCTGGATTCAGTCCTGAAGTAAATCTTGGCGGTATTGGCCAGATCCAGCAATCCAGCAATGTTGTGATGCACATTGAAGTGCAGTTCGGAAAACTTTCCAGCAACCCGCATTGGCGCGGCATTACCCTGGCAAACTTTGATGGGCGGCACTGGTGGAACCCCCTGGAAATCCCTACGCAGCACGGCCTGAACAATACTCCGCTGGACCTCACTCGCATCAGCAATTTTTCTTTTTATTCTGAAGAACGGCGCTCCGCTCCTCATTTACAAACGCTTACCTATCGTGTGGTAATGGAACCGGTTGGCCTGAACCTTTTCTTTCTGGCGCCCGTTCCGCTCGAAATTAATGGCGATTATCGGATTCTGGAAATCAAGTCAGACGGCTCAATATTCAATGCTCACGCCGCTGATAACGGTTCCGGAGCAGCGGATGAAGGCGGACAGACTGTCGGCATTTACTCCGCGGAAGCCGACACGCGCGATCCTGAGCCTCTCGTTCTTGATTCCAACTCCACAGACT
>JBAVUZ010000690.1:0-1626 GCA_049697035.1 Candidatus Angelobacter sp.
CGCTGCCCTTGCTGAGCATGTAAAGCTGAAACACGATGCCAATGCTTCGTCCTATACTGGTGGAAACCGCCGCCCCGGTAACGCCGAGCCTGGGAAATGGCCCAAGGCCCCGGATCAGGCAGGGATCGAGGCACAAATTGATGAAGTTCGCCAGCCAGAGAACACGCATGGCAATGGCCGCATCTCCAGCGCCGCGAAAGACAGCATTGATGAGAAAGAGCAGGAGGATGATGCCGGAACTGCTCAACATGATTCGCGAGTAAAGTGAACCGACACGCAGAATCCCCGGTCCGGCTCCCATCCAGCGAAGCAATTTGGGCGCGAATGGAAACGCAATGGCAAAGATCAGAAGTGCGAACCCGAAGCCAATCAGGATGGATTGGACCGCAGCTTCGGCAGCGCCATTCTGGTCATGTTCGCCCACGCGACGCGCTACCACAGCGGTGGTTCCCATGCTGAGCCCGAAAGCCACCGCCATGACGAGGACCAACATGCCTTCGGTGATGCCAACAGTCGCAGTTGAGTCCGCGCCCAGATGCGCGACAAAGAAAATGTCGACGATGCCAAACAGCGACTCCATCGCCATCTCCAGCACCATGGGCACGGCCAGCAGCACTATCGCCCGATCGATGGAAATGGCCGTGAAATCCTGTTTGGAGCCGAGAATGGCTTCTTTGATCAGCGCGAACCAGCGAGCGGCCCGTGAAGGGAGAGGATGTGCAATGATTGAACTCAAGAGAATCTCCGTGCGACTGCCCAAGAGCAGCCAGGACGAATGGATGCAATACTCGCGAGCCATAAGGTCAGGCTTGCGATTGCGAAGCGGAGATTAGTAGGAGACTTTCATCGGCGTAGCCAATTTTGTAACACAGACCCAGCAAGGAAAGCAAAAGCATTAAAGCTGTGCCTTCGGTCTTCGCGCCCTCTGCGGCCTTTGCGGTAAAATCCAGCGCGAGGGATCCCGTCGATGAAAACTGTTCTGGCTGTGCTGTTGTGCTCCGCTGCCGCGTTCGCGCAAAATTCCGAAGAAGGCAAGATCGTCCGCTATGAACTGAAACCCAGCGAACTCAAATACACTTACGCCGCGTCGTATAGTCCGGTTGCGCATCTGAAGTCCGGAAACATCCTTGAGACGAATACCGTCGATTGCTTTGGCAACGCTATCAAGAAACCCGGCGACACCTTGAGCATGGCCCCCGGCGACAATCCTCTGACCGGGCCGTTTTTCATCGACGGCGCTGAGCCCGGCGACACGCTGGCAGTAAAGTTCCTTGAAATCAAGGTCGATAGCAACCAGGGCATCGGCGCGCTGGCCCCGGGCTTTGGCGCCATCAACTCTACCAATTACACGCCCATGCTCAACGCGCCTATCAAAGAGAAGATATGGTTTTATCCCATTGACCACGCCACGAACACCGCCACTTTTCAGGCGCTGGATTCCAATTACAAGGTGAAATTTCCGCTGCATCCGTTCTTTGGTTGCATTGGAGTCGCTCCTGCCGGCGGCGAGGCCCGCACGTCAGTGGTGCCGGAGGCTTTCGGCGGCAATATGGATTCGCCTGAAGCCAGTGTCGGCAACACGGTTTATTTTCCGGTGAATGTTTCAGGTGCCATGCTCTTTCTGGG
>JBAVUZ010000691.1:0-5419 GCA_049697035.1 Candidatus Angelobacter sp.
GCACAGCCGCTCCCGGCAATCCTGCTGCGCGGGGCCACCGGGTTTTTTCTGGCCGGTGTTTATCCCGTAGGCATGAAGATTATTGCAGGCTGGTTTCAGCGCGGACGCGGGCTGGCTCTGGGCATCATGATTGGCGCTCTCACCGTTGGCTCAGCGGTGCCGCATGCCGTGAACGCGCTGGGCCGGGTGCCATGGCAAGGCGTGATTCTTCTTGGAAGCGCGCAGGCATTGCTGGGCGCTCTAATTGTTGCCTTGGCTGTGCGCCAGGGGCCTTTTGCCATGCCGCAATCGCGCTTTGATCCCGCACAGATTCTAGAGATCGTTCGCAATAGACCATTGCGGCTGGCTAATCTCGGCTATCTGGGCCACATGTGGGAGCTTTACTCCATGTGGGGATGGATCGCCGTGATCTTTTCAGTGTCAGCGGCGTGGTCGCGCTCAATGTTTGAAACCATGGCCGCATTGGCAATAGCCATTGGCGCGGTGGGCTGCATCTGGGCGGGCGCAGCCAGTGATAAATTGCAGGACCAGGCGGCTAACGTACGAGTGGCGCAGCGCGCGCGCGTGACGATCATTGCCATGGCAATTAGTTCCATTTGCTGTGTGCTGGCTGCCCTCGTTCTGCATCGTCCGATGATCCTGATTCCGCTTTCCTTGATCTGGGGAATCGCTGTGATTGCCGATTCGGCGCAGTTTTCCACCATCATTAGTGAAGTGTCCGACAAAAATTATGTTGGCACGGCACTCACCTGCCAGGTAGCGCTGGGATTTCTATTGACCGCCTTTGTCATCCGCCTGACGGCCGCCATTGCGGCCCGTTACGGATGGAGTTGGGCGCTGGCCAACATGGCGCTGGGGCCTTTGCTCGGCATCTGGGCGATGAGAGGACTGATTCCACGCAACCAGAAGACGACGGCTTGATTTTTACGCTTTGACGTTTTTCCAAAAAGAATTCTGAATTTGGGCGATCTCAGGGTTAAAATCCCGCAGCAAGTTTCCTCTTAAAGGAGACGGTCTATCATGCGCAGAGTGCTCTCCCTGACTTTCGCAGTATCCCTTGCCGTAAGTACGTTTTGCTTTGCTCAAACAGGCTCCATGGCTGATCTGCGCGCGGATGAGCAGAGGCTGCATCGGCAAGAACTGCAACTGGACCAGGACCGCGACCGCCTGGTATCTGACCGGCGAGCACATGCATCGCGCGCACAGATTCGGCTTGACCAGATACAAATCAAGCGCGACCGCCTGGAAATTAGACAATTGAAAGCCGATGTCAGAAGAGACCGGCGGGCTCGACACAGATATCGCTCGACCTATTAGGCACTCCGGTCGCTCTTAAGCAGTCGCTACATCTGCACGGTCGCAAGATGAGGTCCGCCCCGGCATCGCGTGATATTCTTTCCCGTGTTTTTGCATTTCCACCACAAGCGCCGGAGCATTGCCACGCCTATGAAACAACGGATCCTTCTTCTGGTTGCGCTTCAGTTCGCAATGCTCGCTTCCGCGGCGATGGCGCAGGCGCCAAAAGTGACGCCGGTTCCTCCTACGCCACAGGCGCCGACAGCCGGTGAATCACAGGTGACCGAACCTGCGCATGAGCTTACGGTGGCAGACGTTCACGCTTTTCTTGATGGATTTGTGCCGATGCAGCTTGAACGTGAGGACATTGCCGGAGCAGTGGTGCTGGTGGTGAAGGACGGGGCAATCTTATTCGCCAAAGGCTACGGTTACAGCGATGTGGAAAAGAAAACTCCCGTTACGGTTGATGCCACGTTGTTCCGTCCGGGGTCGATTTCCAAGCTGTTTACCTGGACCGCGGTGATGCAACTTGTGGAACAAGGGAAGCTCGACCTGGACCGCGACATCAACGACTATCTGGACTTTAAGATTCCAGCCAAATTTGGCAAGCCAATTACGCTGCGCAACATCATGACGCATACTCCTGGCTTTGAGGAGCAGATCAAAGACCTGATCACGGAAGACGCGGCTCCTTCCGCCACACTGAAGCAGCATTTGGTCACGCATATCCCCGAACGCATCTTCCCTCCCGGCAGTACGCCTGCTTATTCCAACTATGGTGCTTCATTGGCCGGGTACATTGTGGAGCGCGTCTCGGGCCGCCCGTTCAATGATTACGTGGCGGAGAATATTTTCAAGCCGTTGGGAATGGCGCATTCCACTTTCGCGCAGCCTCTGCCTGCAGAATTGAAACCGCTGATGTCCAACGGCTACCGGCTGGGTTCAGGCAAGCCAAAGCCATTTGAAATTATTGAGGAAGCTCCAGCGGGCGCGCTAGCCGCCACAGCCGCTGACATTTCGCGATTCATGATTGCTCACCTTCAAAATGGCAAACTTGAAAGCGCGCAGATTCTGCGTCCGGAGACAGCTACCGTGATGCATTCGCGCCAGTTCGGACTCAGCCCGGCGCTCAACGGCATGTGCCTGGGCTTCTATGAAGAATCGCGCAACGGGCGGCGGATCATCGGCCACGGCGGAGACACGGTTTACTTCCACAGTGACCTGCACTTGATGTTGGAAAACGGCATCGGCTTTTTTGTTTCTTATAACAGCGCAGGCAAAGGCGAGATCAGCCCAAGAAGCGCGTTGTGGTATCACTTTCTCGATCGCTACTTCCCTTACACGCCGCCGAAAGTTGAGAAGCTGGCCAGCGCCGATGCGGACGCAAAGACCGTTGCGGGTCGATACCTCACGTCGCGCCGGTCTGAAGGCAGTTTTCTGAAAGTGGGCGCGGTGGAGGAAAACGTCCGCGTTACGCCGGATGAAAATGGAACGATCAAAGTGGAGCCTTTTAAGGACTTTAACGGCCAGATCAAGAAATGGCAGGAAATTGCGCCGCTGGTTTATCGCTCCGTGAATGGGCAGGATCTGCTTGCTTTTGTGCATGATTACAACGGAAACATGCTGTTGGCTCCGAACTTTCCTGCCGCCGCTGAGCAACGCGTGTCACTGGCGCAAAGCGCTGATTTCAACCAGGCATTGATCGTGGGCGTTCTGGTTATTCTGGGACTAACGCTGCTGTGCTGGCCGCTGGCCGCCATTATTCGAGGACATTATCACCAGCGGCTTGATCTCAATCCCCGCTACATGCATTTGCGACCGTGGGTGCGCGTGGTCTGCGCGGTGGATATTGCGTTTCTGCTGATTTTTCTGATGGTGCTCACAAGCGGAGGAATCAACGTCCTGAGTTCCCGCACCGATTTCAAGTTTCAAGCCATACAGTTTGTCGGCGTACTGGGAGCGCTGGGAACCGTTGTTGTATTGCTGGCGTCACTCCGGTCATGGGGAGATCCGCACGCATGGTTCTGGGGAAAAGTGTGGAATCTGCTGCTAGTGGTGGCTTGCCTCGCCTTTGTGTGGTTCTCATATCACTGGAACTTGCTGAACTTCAACATGAATTACTGAGTTTCAGACGATCTACGGAATGTAAAATGTAATGAGCGCCACACATGAGTGACGCTCGATTAGGTCGATCTGCGGAATTTGGTTGCCGCGAAACTTCTAGACCTTCTGCACCGCCTGGACAAGATTGGTCAGCGAGGTTTTGGCGTCGCCATAGAGCATTCCGGTCACAGGCTTGAAGAATAATGGATTCTCCAGGCCGGAAAATCCTTTGCCTTTGCCGCGTTTCAAGACCACGACGGATTTTGCCTTATCGACTTCAATGATGGGCATACCAGCAATTAAGCTCTTGGGGTTATCGCGCGCGTCCGGGTTGACCACGTCGTTCGCACCGATGACCACAGCCACGTCCGTTGACGGCATCTCAGGATTGATCTGCTCCATTTCGTAGAGCGACGAATAGGGCACATTCGCTTCCGCCAGAAGAACGTTCATGTGTCCCGGCATGCGCCCGGCCACCGGATGAATCGCGTACTTCACCGATATGCCGCGCTCTTCCAGGATATTGCCCAATTCGCGACAGGCATGCTGCGCCTGCGCGGTGGCCATGCCATATCCGGGAACGAATACAACTTGGTTGGCATAGGCAAGCTGCACCGCAACGTCATCAAGCCCGACTTCGCGCATTGACCCGGTGACTGCTGTTTCTTGTGTGACTGCGGCGCCAAAGCCGCCAAACAGCACATTGGTAATCGAACGATTCATGGCGCGGCACATAAGAATTGACAGAATGAAGCCGGAGAAACCATCAAGCGTGCCGGCGATGATCAGCACGTTGTTGCCCAGCACAAAACCGGTCGCCGCCGATGACAGCCCAGCATAAGAATTCAACAGCGACATCACCACGGGCATATCCGCCGCGCCGATGGGAATGACCAGCATGATGCCAAACACAAATGCGCAGCCCACCATGGTGTAGAAAAACATCTGAGCGGCGGGATTCGCGATCCACGCAACAAAGGATCCAACCATCACAATAAAAAGCAGCAGATTAAAAATCTGTTGGCCTTTAAACATGATCGGCGTGCCACGCATCAATTCCTGAAGCTTAGCCGCAGCAATCAGCGATCCAGTCACAGTCAACGAGCCAAGCATCACTTCCAGTCCCAGCGCGCCCACTTTTACCGGACCAAGCTTGCTGCCGTGAATCACGTATTCGGCAATGCCCACCATCGACGCCGCCAGCGCGCCAAACGCGTGCGACAGCGCAGTCCGTTGTGGCATGGCCGTCATCGGCACCATGGCCATGGGAATGCCAATGCTCGATCCCAGAATCAGACCGATGGCGATATATAGATAGTTATGAATATCAGGATGGAAAAGCGTGCCGATCACGGCAGCAGACATTCCGGCCGCAGCCATAATCATGCCGCGGCGCGCCGTGTCAGGATGGCTCAGTCCCTTCAAGCCCAGTACGAACAGGCATGAGGCAATGAGGTATGTGGCTTCGAGGAAATATTGAGCGTGGCTCACTTTTTCTCCTCCGGCTTTTCCGTCTTGGGCGCTTCCTTCTTGCGGAACATCTTAAGCATGCGGTCAGTGATCAAGAAACCGCCCGTCACGTTGATCATGGCGGAGGTCACCGCGGCGCAGCCCAGGATCGACGCCAGCATCTGGTGCTCGTCATAGTGCGATCCGGCAATCACAATCGATCCGATCAGTGAGATACCTGAAATCGCATTCGTGGCCGACATCAGCGGCGTGTGCAGCAGCGGAGGCACGCGTGAAATCACCTGATAGCCGAGAAATGCGGCCAGGGCAAAAACATAAAGAGAAGCGATGAGGACCGCCGGGTTGAAAGACAGTTCCTTTGTGCCTTCCATCATCGCCAGCGCTGTGATGATTCCTACAGGATGAAACAATAAGTGCTCCATTCAGGTCTCCTTGGGCTTACTAAAGCGGCTCTTTTAAAGCCGCTCTACTAATTCCGAACTATTGATTACTAATTACTAACCTACTAAGCTGCCGCACTAAAGCCGCGCTACGCTACCGCGTGTCCCAA
>JBAVUZ010000692.1:0-4012 GCA_049697035.1 Candidatus Angelobacter sp.
GGCACCGGCTCGCTTGCGCCGCTCTGCAAGATCACATTCAACAAGAAGAATGAGATCCAGATCGAGAATTTCGGTCAGAAGCCGTTTTGCCTGGTCAACGTGCGTCGAGCTAAGTAGATCAGAAGAGATTTCTCGTCGGAATACCAGGGGTCTCGGCCCTCGCCGAATCCCACGCTAAAAAGTTGGAGGATATTATGAAATTGCATCGGTGCCGATTAACCTCAATGTGAGCAAGCTGCTGCGCTTTGGAATGCAGCCGATAAGTATCGGAGGCGGGCCCAGATGTTGGGTCAATAGCCCAGTCGGTGGCCCCAAGGGATGTGGAGTGCGCTTTACGGTTACGCCGCTGTTTCCCAAGAAACGCGCGGCTTAACGGTTCTGGCATCTACAAGGCCCGCCCGCTCAACGGGATTTGGGCTGTTGGTCCATACCTACATAACGGCTCAGTGCCGAGTTTATACGCCTTGCTCTCACCGCAGAGTGAGAGGCCAGACAAATTCTGGCTGGGCAGCAAACAATATGACCCCGTCAAGGTCGGCTACGATACTTCCGAGTTAAAGGGAGGCTATCTTTTCGATACTGCGAATCCGGGCAACAGCAACAAAGGTCACGAATTCAAAGACGGTCCCAGAGGGAATGGAGTGATTGGGCCGGCGCTCTCCCCTGACGATCGCTGGGCGATCATTGAGTATCTGAAATCGCCCTAAAACGCGGTAAAGGCTTCCGAGTCTTTGGGAATAAGACTTCGAGCACTGTGTCCCTTTGGGAACAGCGCCGTGACTTGTGGGAAGGTACTATCAGGTGGGACGCATTCTTCACTTTGAGTTTGAAGACAGATTGCGGCCTCCAAAGGACCCATCGTTATGAAAAGTCACATTGGAAAGGGATTTGAGACAGGGCAGATAATTCCTCAGAGCGGGAGTTACGCCGTCTCCCACAAACCGCATCTGCTCATACGCGAAGCCACTCTATTGAAAGAACACGTTTTTCCGGCCTGCGCAAAATGCGAGATCCCGGTGCATTTCAACTTGTTGCAAGCATTACATACTGAATCGTCCCGGGACAAGTTCCGTTTGTTGATGCACACAGTGAATTGACCGCCACATCGGCCTACCAAATTCCGGGCCATTAGAAACGAACTTGGCGGAATCCTTTCATAAATGATTGCGCCGAGGGGCATCGAATTCGGGGCAAACGCCGCTCTAACAATTCCGGCTGATTACACCGGAAGCGACAATCCCGACGCGCAGCAAAGCAACGCTGTGGCTGGAACGGTGCATCCTGGATATTCGATGAGAAGGCAGCAAGGGCTGGCAGTCATTACCCGGACCGAACATTGGGACATGGCATCGCAACATTTATGGGGCTTGAGCAGCTCCTATATCGCAGCATATCTGCACTCCGCCCTCCCCCACACCGACTGTGCTTCCACTGAACCCACAAAAACTGAATCGTGCTCAAACATAGCAAGCCCAGTAAGCCTGGGTGACCGCTACGGAGCGATTCCACGGGACCGGAAAATTGAGCCCGCCACGGCAAACCAGGAAATCTAAAGCAGTTTTGACGTTCTAAGTTGGGGAGTTGAAGCCACCATGGAGCAGGCGCTTTCATGCAGCGGGTCGATCATGGCGGAGCTGGCGGCAACCCGAGTAGCGCCTTCGCTGTCCACGAATGGGGCCGGGCGACCGGGTAATTAGTCTAGGCAACGGTATTCAAAGAGCAGCAGTGCGAAAGCTTGCTTTCCAGCGGCACCCAGAAGCTCTGCCATTCGCGGCTGCGTTCCGTGGCGACCATCAACATGAGCGTTCCTTCGTCCTCGGGGACGTCTTCCACGCGATAAATGATAGGGAACGCAAATTGGTTGATCAGGCCTTCTGGACCGTAATGGACCACCGTGACGGTGTCCTCGCCGGCCAGGAGCCGATAGGCTGTGTTGGGTCTTGCTTCAGACTGCAAAATCTCATGCAGCGTGCTCATGCTTACCATGTAACAGAGTTCCATATGGCGGAAATCCTCCTCCTGGCTGGACAATAGCTGCCCGCCCCCGAAAGCCCATCTGTAAACCTTCTGCTGCTTAGTGCTCTGAGTGCTTCATCCGTTTCAGAGCAGCTTCATCCGTTACCCATGGTTTTAAAAGCGCGAGATTACGGTTTCATTGGACTGAAATTAAAAGGTTTAATTTTCTACAAAAGCGGCAATCAGAGAGCACGGGCGATGAATATTCGTAAGTCGGAAAGGGGGATTTTTGAAAGAAAATGTCGAATCAAGGCTAACCAGTTATGAATAAAGATGATGATCGATGGTCGGCCGCAAGTGAAAGGATTTGCGACTTTATAGACGCTTAAGAGCAAGCCGCGCCAGCGTTATGGATTTTTCAATTCGCGCGGATTCTTCACGTACGCCGCCCACGCTGATGCGCAAAAACGTGTTGCCTTTTAAGACATAGAGTGCTCCTACCATGGGGCTGCCGACCCAGTAGGCCTGGTCTCCCAGGCCTTTAATCATGCGCGGACGCATGGATTCATCTTCTTCTTCCTTTGCGTCTTTGCGTTCAGCCGCCGGCTTCTCTCTTTCCTTTTCTTCAGACTTGGACTGTCCAAAGGGGAACTGCTTCTGCCAGAACGCCCGTGGGGAGGTCGTCCCGGAAGTTGCGATGGCTACGCTGACGGACTTGCTGGCGGATGCGGTGCGAAAGAGGCACTGCGACATGACTAACCCTCCGGCAGGCTGTGTGCTCGGCTTGGTTTCCTGTACTGGGTCGCCCTGCACCTGCTGCACATCTGCGACGGTGAGCACGGTGCAGGGATCCGGCTTGGCTTGCTTTGTTGTATTGTGGGCGGCCTTTTGCGTGGCCGACATCACGCCGCCGAGCAGCAGGACGCAAGATATAAGTCGAAATAAATTCTTCTTCATGGACATTTCCAGACCCAGAATTTTAACCTTTGCGGAGAAAGAAACAGCCCGCGCAAAAACTATTCCTCCGCGCGGGCTTGGTGGTTTACAAGAATTCTAGTGTTCGCGGTTGTCGTCGCAGTCGGGGCCGCCGTGGACGCCGCTTGCGGGATCGCCAAAGCAGAGTTTGCCGCCGCCTTCATCGTCACCGCTGCGCGTGCCGAACTGCGTGCCATCGAAAGTAGAGAATAGCCCGCGCCCGCCGGTTTGCCGCGCGATGGTAGCCAGCGCGTCCTGTGCCGTTGCTGGACCCGTTGTGGCGTTTTGTGACGGGTCGGTGACGCATGTTCCGGTACAGCCATCGGCATAGCCAACGAGTACGCGCCCGAATTTGTCGACAGTGATGTCATTAAAGTCGAGCAGGTTGCGGCACGGATTGCTGCCGCCACCGTTCCAGATACAGCCGCGCTGTACTGGGTCTGAAGGAGTGGCGTCAGCGGTGGTCCAAGTGAGCCCGCCGTCATAGGTGAACGCGACATAGAGATGCCAGATGCCAAGGAAGTCACCCGATTGCGTATCACCCAGGCTGGGCGTGCCGAGGAAGGCAAACGCTGCACGATTGTCATCTCCGGCAACGACTTCAGCGAACTCGGCGTTTTGAATGCCGAAAGGGGTGCCAGCATCCTGAGATTTCGACCAGTGCAAGCCGCGATCGTGCGACACGGCGATCTTGGCATGGCCGTCAGAGTTTACATATCCGAAATAGATTGTGTTGATTTTGCCCGCGGATACAGAGGGATCGCTGGTTGAACTGGTGCCGTCTGGCACGGTGCGCACAACCCAGGTCAAACCATTGTCAGTGGAGACAGCAACGCCGGGGCGACTGGTACCTGCTGCATCCTGGCATCGCTCGTTAGGAACGTAAGCAGTGCCATCGGGCGAAACGCGAACGTGTCCATGCAGCCCGCCGCAAGTTCCCGGAGCCACAGGAAGATCCACTCCGTTGACGGTGGTGAAAGTGTAAATAGGAACGCCCGGGCCAAACGTTACGCCGCCATCGTCACTGCGCGAACAGAACGCCGTGGCGATATCCTGCGAGCAGTAATAAATTGCGTGCGGA
>JBAVUZ010000693.1:0-5128 GCA_049697035.1 Candidatus Angelobacter sp.
ATATTAAATGGTCCGCCGGTAAAGTTAGTTACAGTACCACCCGCCTCTTGTACCAACAGAACGCCTGCGGCGGTGTCCCATGAGTTGAGATTGAACTCCCAATAAGCGTCATAGCGTCCGCAAGCCAGATAACAAAGATCAAGCGCTGCTGAACCGGCGCGGCGCACGCCATGCGAACGCAACGTGATCTGGTGATAAAAGTGGATGTTCGGATTCTTATGCCGTTTGTGGCTGGGGAAACCAGTGGCCACAAGACTTTCTTTCAGCGTCGCGACAGAAGAGACATGGATCGCACGACCATTCAGGAATGAGCCGCCATCTTTTACTGCGGCAAACATTTCATCGCGCGAAGGATCGTAAACCACGCCGGCGATTCTCTCGCCTTTGTATTCCAGCGCCATCGATACGCAAAACACTGGATAGCCGTGGGCAAAGTTCGTGGTGCCGTCCAGAGGATCAATGTGCCAGCGGAAATCGCTGCCGGTTTCGCGACGGCTGCCTTCTTCGCCAATCAGATCATGCTCAGGCCACTGCTTGCGGATTCGGTCGACAATCAGTTGCTCTGAAGCGCGATCAGCCTTGGTCACCAGATCGGCATCGCCTTTATATTCAATGGAGACTTTGCCGAAAAATGACATGAGCAGAGCGCCGGCCTCACGGGCCAGTTCCTGCATGGGATGAATGTAGTCTTCTTTGGGGGACATCAGCGCGCGCGGCGCCCGGTATCTTCCGCAATGTACATGATTTCGTGCTTGAAGATGAACAAATTGGGCGAGCCTTCGCGGGTAAGGCGGACCATGCCTACGTCGTAGTATTCAATCCAGCCATGTAGGGATTCTCCGCAGACCAGCTTAACGGTGACCGGCGTTTGTTTCTCGCCCAGAGCTTTCAGGTAAGAGGACTCCATACCCGTATCGTCCGGGGGCGGAGTCTTGGTGGTCTTTTTGGTAAAGGCTGGGGCGGCGGCACGGAACGACATGCCCAATATTGTAGCCCAAAAAGCCGACAATGAATCGCAGAAAAAGCAGTTACCAACGGCACTCTGCAATCAGCAAATTAAAGACTGAACCGCAAAGGATGCCAGGGTCGCAAAGAAAATCGACTGGTCGGTTCCCTCTTCTTCGCAATCTTTGCGGCCTTTGCTGATTGCTGAATGCGGATTGCTGACTGCTATCTCGCCGGCGCTGTGTAATATCCGGCGCGGTGGCGCACCTGGTAGGCCTGTCCTTCAGGATCTTTCTTGTTAAGCTCCACTTTGATTCGGCGGAAAGGCGAATCTGAAACCTTGCGGCTGGGATAAAAAGCAAGCAGATACTGCGTGCGCAATTCGTCGCTGATTTTGCGGAAAGCTTCGTCCAGTTGCTGCTGGCCTTCAGCGTAATAATATTTTCCACCAGTATCTTTTGAAATCTGGATAAGCGCATGCTCGCCGCCCAGGTTGCGTCCGGCATCGGCCTCCACCGGCACCACGATAATGCTATAAACGATGGCCTCTGCCTGCTGCGCACGCCGTAGTGCGCCGTTATAGTCAGCTTTGCTGGTGGTATCGCCGCCATCTGTAATCAGCACCAATACCTTGCGGCCTTCACGGTCCAGCAGGGACTCTGAACAGAGAAAAATTGCGTCGTAGATGGAGGTTCCCGGGCCTGTGCGCAAATTGTCAATACCATGTTCAATGGTCTTAAGGTCGGAGGTAAAACGCGTCAACTGGTCAATCGTTTCCGTAACCTGGAAAACCGAGAGCCGATCTTCATTCCGCAGAATGGAATGGACAAACCTACGCGCCGAAGTAGTTTCCAGCTTGAAGTCGCGCATGGTGCTGGGGCTGGTGTCAATGGCCAGCGCAATGCTCAGAGGGATGGCGGATTCTTTTTCAAACACTTTGATCGTCTGCGGCACGCCATCTTCAAAAAGCTGGAAATCGTCTTTTGTCAGATCGGCCACCGGGGCGCCCCGGGAATCAGTAACGGTGGTAAAGACATTCACCAGCCGCACGTTCACGCGGTAGGTAGATTCGCCTTTTTGCGATTGCGATCCCGGTGGGATGCGGTCTCCCTGCTGCGGCTCCTGGGCCACGGCGTGCAGGCCCCACACACAGAGCAGGCAGGCCAACAGGCAAGCCAGACTGAACCACGGCGACAAGGCGCGAGTTCGATTCATAGTTATCAAGCGGGTATTCTGGCAAACTTAGATGCAAACGGCGGTAAAGAGTTATTTATTTGCCCTAATTTCCTCAGGAAAAGGCTCACCATCGGCCCAGACGGCGCCATCCTCAAAGTACTCTTTTTTCCAAATAGGGACGGTCTTCTTCAACGTATCAATCAGCCATCGGCAAGCCTCAAACGCCGCTACTCGATGGGCTGACGCAACCCCAATCAGCACACTGGTTTCACCAATCTCCAGCCTCCCAAGCCGATGGACCAGGCAAACGTTGCGCACTTTAAATTGTTCAAGGGCCGCCTGAGCCAGCTTTTCCATCTCATTTAAAGCCATGGATTCGTAGGCTTCATAGTCCAAAAACAAAGTACGCCGGCCGCGCGTATTATTGCGCACAATTCCATCAAAAAATAAGGCCGACCCGTCTTCCGGACGTTCCAGGTTCTTTCTAATCGCCTGAATATCAATGGGTTCGCGCACAATGGCGCAATGCGCGGACTGGAGTTCCGCCGCTTTGGACTTGCCGCCGCTCACTGGAGGCAGCAGGCCAATCTCGTCGCCTTCCTTGAGTACCGCCGATCCCTGCGCATACTCCTGGTTGATGGAGCACGCAATCGATTTGGTCAGGCCGTGAAACCTGGGAAAGCGACCGGAATAATGGTCCATCACCGCTGAGAGACGAGCACCGGAATCCAGATCCAGGGACTCTTCCTGCCGGCCAACAATTTCTTTGAGCTGCCCGAACAGCAGCACCTTAACACGCATGAAATAAGAATAGCGGAAACCGTGCCCGGCGCGCTCGGTAAGTTTTCGGCTGAGACAGACGCACGCCGGCTCTGAGGCGCGCCTTTGGTGGAAGCTATTTCCGACGGGTGTCCCCGAGAAGATTGCCGGAAAGTTAGGTTATTGTTGCCCTCGACTGAAACGTTCCGGTGGTTTTTTCCACTAGTCTCTGTTGGTACTGCACGATGGGTGAGTCGTTTTGGCGAGACAAATTGACTGGTGAGACAGAAAAGCCCCTCAGAATTACGCTGGCTCTCATCACCAAACGAGGAGATGTTGGCAGTCTTGACCCTCTTTGGCAGGAATTTGTTGGCACAAAAATGTTTGAAATGGCAAGACGAACAAGAGCCAGTCAGACCGGAAAAGGTCTCGTTGTTGTTTCCGATAAACCTGACCTCTCAATCACACTTCCAAGCCTGCCTCATTCGGGGAGGACCTTGGGACCATGCTTTGTCATAGGATCTGTCGTTGGCCTTACTCTTTTCCTTTCGAGAGCAACCCCTCTCCTGTGGATCCCAGTCATGGGGGTTCTTGGCGGCTTTGCAGGAATCTTAATGAGCCGCAGCGCTTCAACCCAAGGAACTGTGCGGGGGGATCTTCCAGACATCGTCGCGCATTCAGCCGCTCTGGCATCATGGCTCGCCGCTGGAGGTGGTCGAAAAATGCACCTTGAGACTGTGGACAAGGTCTATGTGGAAGCTGATGCGAAGACGCCGGAGGAAGTCGAGCCAATGTTTAAGGCTGCTGTTGCCGCCCAGGTATAGGGGCCTGATTCTCCTGGCGCAACCGCTTAACAGCATCTCACCATCTAAAACGTTCCTGGCGTAGGTATCTGTGGCCTTATTTGCGGGACGGGACTCGTAAAGTTTTATTTAACTGTGACGAACCGTACTAACTCGCTGCAACTTTTCTGCGTCTAATCACGTATCAGCCATTAAGGCATTTGCACAGTTACGAATTCATCCGGAGTGGTTTATGCACCGCTCCGGAATTTTTTTGCGCCCCGTGATGAAGCGCATTCGAGCTTATGTAAAAGTTTATTTACGGTACGGCGATCCCCATGTTACGGGTCATCTGAAGCGCGGCGGTGCGGAACTCTCCGGAATCGGAAGCGAAAGACGCTTTGCCGCCGGAATAAGCCGCAACCTGTTCCAGCAGCGCACGTTCGGATGCGCCGCCAGCATTCAGCCCAATGCAATCAATGCGCACTCCGCTTACCTGGCTGCGAAACGTGAGGGTGTCTGAGGTAGCCTGCCCGCTGCGTCCATCGGAAATCACCAGCAGGACGCGGTTGCTGTTCTTGCCGATACGCTTCAAGTGTCCCGCGGCAAAAGCAACTCCAGAGAGCAGCGCCTTGCCCTGCTTGGGACGTATCTGGCCAAGTGCTTCTTCCAGGAGCGCGTCGTCGGCCGTGAGGTCCTGCTCAAAATCAAGCTGGTCACTAAACACCAGGATGCAGGCTTCATCATTGACCCGCAGATTTCTTACGATGTCTTTCAACGTGGCAATAATCGCCGGCCGGTTCTGGCTGGTCAGCAGCGATGTCTCAATCAATATGCCCAGTGACACCGCTTCAGAAGGCGCAGCAATCACTTTAGGCCGGTTTGCCGGAGCGTTTGCCGATGCGACGGGCTCGCGTGAAGGCGGCTCATGCAACGTATCTTCAAAACCAAACGGCGCTTTTTTCTTTCCTGAAGACTTCCCTCGATTGGACGCTTCAGTCGTCTTTGTTCGCTTGTCGGGGCTTGCGCCATTGGCGTATGTTGAAGAATTTCCCGTCGAGCGCGAATTGGTACGGCTGGAAGCGACCACGCTATTAGCCGCGGGTTGCGGCTTGCCGGTCTCTGGGTTGGGCGGCGCGTCCAACGCAGCGGCGCTGGCCTGATATCGCTGCCATCCCTCAGCTTTTCCGCCGTCTTTTACATAAGCACGCCACGCATAGTTGTTGATCTCCTGCCCCTGCGGCGTTCCTGCGGTCAGATTGGCTGCGCGCGCCAGGTACCAGTAGCCGCGATATTGATCGCGATTCTTGCCATTCAGCAGAGCCAGTCCCATGCCATAAACCAACTGCGCATTATTGGGATCGCTGGCCACCGCCTGCTCCAATGCCACGCGCGCCTGCGGGTAATCTTCTATCGCCAGATAACTCAGGCCAACCGCGCCATTAAGCATGATGGCGATCTGCTGC
>JBAVUZ010000694.1:0-3375 GCA_049697035.1 Candidatus Angelobacter sp.
CCTCATAAAGAACGCAAACATTTCCGCAATCACCTTTTCCGCCTGCTGCTTGTCACGCTGCTGCGCCGGACTGTAATAAACGTTCTGGTAAAGAAATTCTTTTATCTGCTTCCGCTCTTCGTCCACTTGCGGGCTGAACGCAATCAGCCGGCGCGGAAACTGGCGCACAGCCTCCACGGACTCCACGCCTGCTTCGCCAATCAGCTTGCGGCTGTTTACGATCAGGTCACTCACCAGCCGGTCCAGCACGCGCTTGAGCGTCTCATTAAATAGCAGCTTCTCCGCCGTCGCGGGATAGCGCTGTTCGACTTCCGCATGCAGCCGCGCAAACAGCGGCACACTTTCCCGCACCTGTTCGCGCGTGAGGATCTTCGCTTCCACGCCGTCATCCAGATCGGCGGTTGAGTAGGCAATCTCATCGGTAAAGTCGATCAACTGCGCTTCCAGCGGCGGCCTCTGATCCAGCAAATATTCCGCCAGCTCAGGAAAATCTTTGGAGTCGTAATCGCGCGAGTGCTTCACGATTCCCTCGCGCACCTCAAACGTCAGGTTCAGCCCGGGAAATTCCGCATAGCGATGCTCAAATTGTTCCACGGTGCGCAGCGCGTGCAGGTTGTGGTCAAACCGGTCGCCATGTTCCTGCATGGCGGCATTCAACACGCGCTCACCCGCATGGCCAAACGGCGGATGCCCCACGTCATGCACAAGGGCCAGCGCCTCCACCAGATCTTCATTCAGCTGCAGCTCGGCGGCAATGGTGCGCGAAATCTGCGCCACTTCAATCGTATGCGTGAGCCGGTTGCGAAAATGGTCAGAGCGGCGGCCGGTAAAGACCTGCGTCTTGTTTTCCAGCCGGCGGAAAGCCCGCGAATGCACCACGCGGTCACGGTCGCGCTGGAAGACGTTGCGGTACGCATGGGCTTCTTCCGGATAATGACGTCCACGGCTTTCTTCCGCTCGCAACGCGTATGGGGCAGGCATGCAAAGAGTGTAACGCAGGGCATCGCTGCGCACGTGCGCGCTGCCCCGTTGCGCCAGACATCATGCGCCAAGTGATCAGAAGAAGTCAGCCATGGGAACCGCAGTCTTTGAAGCCCCAGGGTGGACCGTCACGCCGAGCGCTTCAAGCATGGTGCGCAGCGCGTTTTCATGCTTGTATGGAACCGGCGACTGGAAACCGCGCTTTACCTTTGGCCCAATCAATGCCGTAAAGACCAACTCCGGGCATGCGCCCACCGCGCCATCGCACTCGTCAAAGGTCACCAGCAGCAGTCCGTCGCCGCCGGGTTGAAAATACGATTGGCTCAACAGCGGAGCCACGTTGGCCTGAAGCCAGGAGTCAGCTTGTGCCAGTGTTCCATTGTGCGCATCATGGTTCGCGTCGGGAATGATCACTGAATAATTCGGAAGCTGGTTGGCGGCCAGGTCCGCGGCGAACTGTGTGAATGGGACCATCTTCTTTTGCTGCGCCGCGTTTGAGATCACGTCTGAATACCACTTTGCCGGGTTGTGCCGCTCCAGATATGCGCCCACGTCACCGCCCATATAGCCTACGCTGGGAAGTGAGTCCGCATACACCTTCCATGACAGGCCGGCATTGTTCAGTTCGCGGAAGATATTGTCGCTGGTAATCGGCATGGGACATCCCCAGCCCTGGCAACCAAACGCCGATTCGCCGCTGCCCGATGACAACCAGTAGTAATCGAGCGCGGAACCGGGAACATCCGCATGGTAGTTTGCGGTAAAGCCGTAGCTCTTCCCCTGGTTGGACAACCAGGGCATTCCATACGGATAGACCTGCGCAAAAGTGTGGTTCTCCTCGATTACCAGCACAACGTGACTCGAAAAAGGAACGCCGGTAGCGCTCACTGATGTGGTTGGGGTTGGCGTGGGCTGTGCACCCGGGCTTCCTGCTGTCGCCGTGCTGGACGACGAAGGACTGCCCGAAGCTTGGCCGCCGCACCCGGCAATGAAGAACACAGCAAGCACCACCATTGTGAGAAGAACACCAGACCGTATAGAAGCAAATTTCATCAACCCCCCAAATTCTTTTCAGGGAGGCTAACTAAGCATCTACTCTGGATGCATCAGGCGCTCTACTTAACCTGATTAAATAAAACGTACTACCAGGGCTACTACCAGGACTAAGGTGTTCGGGCGGTCATGGTCGGTCGTGTTATGGGACGCGATGCTCAGGCGACTTGCTTTTTGCCTTGCCGCGGACGCTCCGCCAGACGACGCAATTTTTTGTCAGCATAATCGGCAAGCCGGAACAAGATTATCCCGGCGAAAAGTATGGCCAGCCATCCCATGCCGAGAATAATCCAGAGCACCATAATTTATAGGATTCACTCCGGTGTTGTTGAGTTGGTCTTTAACGGGCGTTCCACCGAGAATCAGTCCCCTTGTGCACTTCGCCGCCTTTCATGACGAAATCAATCTTCTGCAGTATGCCGATGTCCGCCACCGGATCGCCCTTGACCGCGACTAAATCGGCATATTTTCCCACGGCAATGCTGCCAACATCATTCTGCATGCCCAGCAATTCCGCGGCGCTGGTGGTGGCGGCGCGGATGGCCTGAATCGGGGTCATGCCGTACTTCACCATGTAAGGAAATTCCACCGCCGGATCAATGCCCCAGTCAAAGCCGCCGACGTCCGTGCCAAAAGCAATCTTCACGCCTGCGGCGAGCGCGCGATGGAAAGTATCTTCATGGATCTTGATCATCTCCAGCCAGACTTTTGCTCCGGCGGCGGCGCGGCCCTGGGCAACGTATTCGCCAACGTAAATTGTTGGGACGTAAAAAATGCCTTTTTGCGCCATGGCTTTCAGGTCGGCTTCAGCAATGTAGTTTCCATGCTCAATGGAATCCACGCCAGCCTCAACCGAGTTGTGCACGCCATTGAGCGCCATGGCGTGCGACGCAACTTTGTGGTGCTGCCGATGGGCTTCATCCACGATGGCGCGCAGCTCGTCGAGCGTAAAAGTCGGAATGTCATCCAGCACTCCGTCCGGACGCACAAAATAACTGCGGTCAGAATAGACCTTGATCCAGTCCGCGCCATAGCTGATCTGCTCACGCACCGCCTTGCGGCCATCTTCGGCGCCATCCACTATCTGCACGCCGTGTGGCACAGTAATTTCCGGCGAATATCCTGAGAGCGGATAAGCGCCAGTAACGTCCATGGCGCGGATGGCGACTTTCATCCGCGGGCCGGGAATGATTCCGTTGTTGATGGCATTTTTCAAATCGACGTCGGCATAACCTGCGCCTTCCGTTTCCAGATCGCGGATGGTGGTAAAACCGTAATCCAGCGCGCGACGCACGGAGCGCGTCCCCAGAATCGCGCGATAGGCCGTGGATTGTTTCAACA
>JBAVUZ010000695.1:0-2869 GCA_049697035.1 Candidatus Angelobacter sp.
CTATAGGGGAGATGGGCGCTGGAGGAATCGGCTGCGGCGAGAGCAGCGCTGCCAGCTTGGGATAGCGTCCGCCAAAGAAGTAAAGCGCATACGACGTAAAGAATACCGAGATCGGCGCAGTAAGCATCAGCAGCAAATAAATAAACCCGGCAGCGGCCAGCAGGACGGCAACGCAAAAGATGATGACTCCAAACACTGCGCCAATGGCCTTGAACGCCACGACTCCGAGGAACACCAAAATACCAACTGGAATACCAATCATGATCAATGCAGGAAGCATGGCAATAACAAAAGCGACGGTAAGCGCGATGGAACTCCCAATCGCGCAAAGCAGCTTCATTCCCATATAAGCAGCCCATGCGCCCGGCTCAGAAGCTGCCACGCGCCACACCGCTGA
Organism: Candidatus Angelobacter sp.; assembly: GCA_049697035.1. Classification (GTDB taxonomy): domain Bacteria; phylum Acidobacteriota; class Terriglobia; order Terriglobales; family Acidobacteriaceae; genus Angelobacter. Next base: position 398 of record JBAVUZ010000695.1, read on the forward strand.
CCATGCATCGCCAACAGAAAGATCATCGAGCGCCATCACAGGCATCACAAAATCCTTGGCCAGCGTGGAGACGATTGCGAAAGCGATGCCGACAATGAGAGCGCCCAGCGCCACGGAGGCAATCATCGCAAAAAAAATGGGCAGAGAGTTGTCACCGCTGAAAATGCCGCTCTTGTATGCTTTCCACAACGGCACGCCCACAATCAGGAACAGCGCTCCCCACGTGACCAGCCGGAATGCCAGCCAGAAGCCGAAATAACGATTGGCCTGAGATTCATATTTCCGCCATCCGCGCTCGATGTCCGGCTGCGCTGTAACTACCGAATCGAACAGGATGAAACGGAAGCGGCAGAAGAGGTAAAGAAAAATCAGCGCCAGGACAACAATCACGCCGATTACGATGACAAAAACATGGAAATAGTCAGCGAGATGGATGGAGCGGATGGCGCGAAAAATATCTTCCGCATTTGGAGGAAGGTCATTGTGCGGCACGTTGCGGGGCATCACTGGCGCGCGAAAACTGGAACTGCCGCCGGAGACAATTACACCACCGCCAAGCAGCCCGATCAGGCCGATCTTCAACCACGCGGCCAAACGGAATGGGCTGAAGAGCATTGCGCGGACGCGCGCAAATGCCGGCGCAAATGAATCAATGGCGGATAGACGGTTCATAAGTTTCCGCAGGAGCCTGCGTGCCTGCCGCAGCACTCTTCTGCCACGATGCTAGACTCTCCAGCGCTTTTTCACAAACCATTTTATGGCGTTGTTTCTTGTCGCGCACGCGGCGTCTCGTGGCTTCATCCAGCTGCGGCAGCAGGTCAAACGTGATGTTCGCCGGTTGAAAATTCTTGCTCTCAGCATGGCAGATGTAGTGCACCAGAGAGCCGAGCGCGGTTTCGCGCGGTGGCGCGATCACCGGCAGTCCCTGGGCGATGCGCGCCACGTGAATGCCCGCCAGCATGCCCATGGCGACGGATTCGGTATAACCTTCAACACCGGAAATCTGCCCCGCGAAAAAGACGCTAGGATGTTGCTTGAGGTTAAGCAGCTCTGTGAGCAGCGTGGGAGCGTTGATGTATGTATTGCGATGGATCTGCCCGTAGCGCACGAACTTTGCATTTTCCAGGCCGGGAATCATCCGCAGCACACGAGCCTGATCACCAAACTTCAAATGATTCTGGAAGCCGACCAGGTTGTAAGAGTCGGCGCGCAGGTTTTCCTGCCGCAGCTGCACCACTGCATATGGCCACTTACCAGTACGGGGATCGTCCAAACCAACCGGCTTCATGGGGCCAAAGCGCAACGTGTCACGTCCGCGTCGCGCAATTTCTTCAATGGGCAGGCAGCCTTCAAAGTAATTCAGATTTTCCCAGTCATGTCCTTCCACCATTTCGGCCGACGTGAGCGCATCAATAAAACGGTCATACTCTTCTTTCGTGAAAGGGCAATTGATGTAGTCCGCCGTGCCTTTGCCGTAGCGCGCCGCCATATAGACCTTGCTCATGTCGATGGAGTCGGCTTCAACAATGGGGCTGATGGAATCGTAAAAGAAAAGATGATCACTCCCGGAGAGACGCGCAATCTCCAGCGAAAGAGCGTCTGAAGTGAGCGGGCCGGTGGCGACGATGGTGAACCCATCGTCTTCTCTGATTTGGGTGATTTCCTGGCGAATGATCTTGATATTAGGCTCAGCGGAAATTGCTTCAGTAACTTTGGCCGCGAAGGTCTCGCGGTCGACCGCAAGAGCGTGTCCGGCGGGAACGCTGGTTTCCTTGGCGATGCGCAGCAGCAACGAATCCACGCGCCGCATTTCTTCCTTCAACAACCAGGGCGCGGTGTTCTCGCTTTCTGACTTGAGCGAGTTGGAGCAGACCAGCTCGGCAAACTTGTCTGTCTGGTGCGCTGGAGTGGATTTCACCGGCCGCATCTCATACAACTCGACTTCGATTCCGCGCCGCGCGCACTGCCAAGCCGCTTCACAGCCTGCCAGTCCGGCGCCAATGATTTTGATATTTTTCATCGGTGCAATTATGAAGTACAATCCCCAATATTAAATATCCAATTAGTTGGAACATCGCGGAGGGCTGAAAGTGAAAACGCCCCTGATTGTCATTTTCGCATCGGCTGCGCTGCTTTTAGTGCTAAAAGTTGTCTTCGTCTATCAAGCTTCTCTTCCTAATGCGGAATTGATCGGCGAACTGCTCCCTGAGGTGCGTCTTTTGGCCCTGGTGGCGTTCGCAGTCGGACTAGCGGGGCTGCTGATGCATCACAACATTAAGGAATTCCAGCCTCTGGTGAGAGACGCCTTCACTGCTCTTTCTAAAGATCTGCGCGACGGAACAGAAAACAGTCTCAAGACTATGAACTCCACCATGGCGGATGGTTTCAACAGCATGGCTACAGCTTTCGCCAGAGAATTCAAAGGAGCTTCGGAGAAGATTTGGGAGGGTTTTTCCGACATCAGGGTAAAAG
>JBAVUZ010000696.1:0-2913 GCA_049697035.1 Candidatus Angelobacter sp.
GAGCGCATCGACGAAATCCCATACATGGTAGTGAAAAAAGATGGCCGCCGGGAGAAGTTTGAGCGGCAGAAGATCCTGGCGGGACTGCTGCGCGCCTGTGAAAAACGGCCCATCTCCATGGGTAAGATGGAACAGATTGTGAATGAAGTGGAGCAATATGTGATCGATTCACCGGAGCGCGAGCGCACCGCCAGTGAACTGGGCGAGCAGATCATGAACAGCCTGAAACAGATTGATAAGGTCGCCTACATACGCTTCGCCTCCGTGTATCGCGACTTCAAGGACGTGGGCGAATTCCACTCTGAGCTGGAGTCGCTGCTGAACAACAAAGAAGACAAAGCCAAACCGGTCAAGGCCAAAAGCAACGCAAAATAGGAGATCATGGGACACAAAGTCACGCTGATTCCGGGAGACGGCATCGGCCCTGAAGTTACGAACGCCGCCGTGCGCATTGTGGATGCGTCCGGGGTAAAGATTGAGTGGGAGAGATTTGCGGCGGGCGCAGAGGCATACGCCAAGTTCGGCGAATACATTCCCAAAGAGCTCACACATTCCATTGAGAGCACCGGGTTGGGGCTGAAAGGGCCGGTCACCACGCCGATCGGCGGCGGTTTTTCCAGCATCAACGTGGCGCTGCGCAAGCAGTTTGAACTGTTCGCCAACTTCCGTCCCATCCGCAATCTGCCATCCCTGCCTACGCGCTATCCCAGCGTTGACCTGGCCATTTGCCGTGAAAATACAGAAGGCCAGTATTCGGGAATCGAGCATGAAGTGGTGCCGGGAGTAGTGGAGTCGCTGAAAATAATTACGGAAAAGGCTTCCACGCGGATCGCGCGATTTGCCTTCGAGTATGCGCGACGGGAAAAACGCAAGCGCATTCACGCCATCCACAAAGCCAACATCATGAAGATGAGTGATGGGCTGTTCCTGCGCTGCTGCCGGGATGTGGCCAAGGAGTATCCGGAAATCACCTATGGCGAGCACATCATCGACAACACCTGCATGCAGCTGGTGATGAATCCGTACCAGTATGACGTGCTGGTGATGGAAAACCTGTACGGCGACATCATTTCTGATTTATGCGCGGCCTTTGTCGGCGGCTTGGGACTGGTTCCTGGAGCGAATATCGGCACCAGGTGCGCAATCTTTGAAGCCGTACACGGATCGGCGCCGGATATTGCGGGCAAAGACATTGCCAATCCAACAGCGGTGTTGCAGTCAGCCGTGCTGATGCTGCGCCATATGGGTGAAGTGGAGGCCGCGGACAAAGTCCATGCGGCGCTGGAAAAGACTTATAAAGAAAAACTTCACCTCACGCGCGATGTGGGCGGGACGGCTGGAACCAGCGAGTTTGCCGACGCGGTAATTGCCAACATGGAACACGTGGCCGTGGCGACCGGCGACTAGCAGAGCGCCAGAAATGCAAATCCAAAACCTTTGAAACACAGAGGAACGGAGGACGCAGAGGAATGAAGAAATTGGCCCCAGATCGCTGGGACATTCTGACTCACAAAAACAACAGCTACCGCACGGATTGACGCAGGTTTAGAAAATCGCCGAATGGCAAATTGATAAAAGCGCAAAATTCATAAATGACGACATCAAAAATGAGACAAATTTCCTCCGCTTCCTCATTTCCTCCGTGTTTCAAAGGTTTTGGGTTTCTGTTTCTGGTCACGTTCATCGCCCTGGCCGGCTGCAACAAATCCCAACCCGCATCTGAACAGCCTGCGGCTGCGCCAAAGCCGTCGACGATCACCGTGGACGCGGCCACGGCTGGCACGATCAGTGGGATCGTCAGCCTGAAAGGTCAGCCCCCGAAGATGAAGTCGCTGGATATGACCGCCGATCCGGGCTGTCCGACGGGGCCGCAGCCGGCAGAAGTTGTGGTGGCAAAGGATGGCAAGCTGGCAAACGTTTTTGTCTATGTGAAAGACGGCTTGCCGCAAGGCAACTTTGCTGTCCCGACCGAGCCGGTGGTACTTGACCAGAAGGGCTGCCGCTATAACCCGCACATCCTGGGCATCATGGCCGGGCAGCCGCTAAAGATCACCAACACTGACACGGCAGACCACAACATCCACGACATGCCAAGCAATAATCCGCCGTTCAATGAATCGCAGATGCCCACAGACAAGCCGGTCATCAAGAAATTTCCTAACGCAGAGATGATGATTCCGGTCCAGTGCAACCAGCATCCGTGGATGAGGGCTTACATCAATGTCATGTCCAACCCCTATTTTGCGGTGAGCGCCCCCGATGGGAGCTTTGAGATCAAGAATCTGCCTCCTGGGGAATACACGATTGCCGCAGTGCATGAAAGATTTGGCGAGCAGACGATGAAGGTGAAAGTCGGGCCAAAGGAGAGCGCGAAGACTGCGTTTGTTTATTCCGCGGCGGGGCAGTAGGAAACAGGTATTTGGTACATGAAAACAAATGTCAAGATTGCAGCTATTGTTGGCACACTGTCATTGTCGCTTGCACCTTGCAACGCAACAGTTCCAGTTTCTGGTCTCACTACCATAACAACCGCTATAAGAAAGGATTTTTCAAAAGTCGACGAGATCCGAACCGTCCATCTGAGTGATGAGTCTGACGATCGATTGGATTTCATTGTCATCGGCGGCTCGCGTCGTGGAGGATTCAAGGTTGAGGTCTTGAGGCTGAAGCATCGCAGCATCACCCAACGATGGAGCTCCGATTTGAGTATGCGGGGCGTCGAATTCGAAAGGTCGGGGCCAAAGAACGTAAATGTCTGGATAAGTGATGAGGATTACGAAGTTGTGATTGAGGGCTGCGCTCAACACATGTGTGGTGATGGGATCAGCGGGTTTCTGGTTTTCAGTGGAAAAGAAGGCAAGGCATACACCGCCAAACTCGTTACACAGGGTCTTGATCGATCACCAACTGAGC
>JBAVUZ010000697.1:0-2172 GCA_049697035.1 Candidatus Angelobacter sp.
AACAATCCCCAGGATTCGATTGCCCTGCTAAGGGTGATCAATACGCCAACGCGCGGCATCGGTAAATCGACCATTGAAACGCTGGAGCGCCTGTCGCTAGAGACGGGGATGTCCCTGTGGTCAGCGATCAGCGAGGCCATCAACCGCAGGCTGCTCCCGCAGCGGGCCTGTGCGTCGTTGAAGAGCTTTAAAGACCTGATTGAAGATGCGCGAGCGATGCTGCTGGGGACGTTTGCTGAACGTCTCGCAGGTGGAGCGCAGCCGCCCTCGGCTGCGGTTGAGAGTCGTGGAGCACAGCCGCCCTCGGCTGTGAGCGATGACACAGATATCTCGTTCGAGCCTGCACAACTGGGAGAGAACATCAGTTTTGATTTTGGCGCGAATGACGAGCCGGAAGAAGAAGAGATCGCAGTGGACGAGAGCGCTGGAGCGGACATGGTCGAAGGCGGCGAACACGCAGAGGCCGTAGAAGGTTTCCGCGCCCCGGGAGGTCCGGCTTCGATCCCGGAAATTCTAAAGTTCCTCATTGACCGCACCGGATACATCAAGCAACTGGAAGAAGAGGCCACACCGGATTCGCTTGCGCGCATCGACAACCTGCGCGAACTGGTGAACGCCGCCATGGATTCTCGCGACCGTGGTGAGACTCTGGCGGAATTTCTGGATCACGCCGCTCTGGTGAGCGACGTGGACACATACGACCCGCGCGGCACTGTCACGCTGATGACGTTGCATTCCGCCAAGGGGCTGGAGTTTGGGCTGGTATTTCTGGTTGGCATGGAAGAAGGGTTGTTTCCGCATTCGCGCGCTTTTAACGATCCTGACCAGATGGAAGAGGAGCGCAGGCTATGTTACGTCGGCATGACCCGCGCCATGGACCATCTGGTGCTCAGCAACGCGCGTTATCGCCGGCGCTACGGCACGGACATGCCGGACGCCACCGTGCCATCGCGATTTCTGGAGGAAGTGCCGCCGCAGTTGCTGGAAGAACTGGGCACCTCGTCGCGCGCGCGACAAGCCGCGCAATATCAAAGCTCTGATTTCGGAGAGCGCCATTACAGCTATGAGGATGAAGACCAGAGCGCGCCGTCGCATGCCGGCCGACAGTCGACGCATACCAAGCCGCGTAACGGCGGATATACTGGTCCCAAGTACAATTCCATTGACAACATTGCAGACTTCTTTGCTTCACGCGGCAAAAAGTTCAACCGGCCGCAGATTCCGGTGGAGAAGGCGGCGGGCGGCAGCTCTTTTCGTCCCGGCCAGCGCGTGAAACACCCGAAATATGGCGAGGGAGTGGTGTACAGGCGTGAAGGTGAAGGAGAAAACGCCAAGATTACGGTACAATTTCCACGATTCGGATTAAAAAAGTTAGTTGAAAAGTACGCTCACCTTGAAAGAGCTTAACGGATTTTCGCAGCATATCTTTGACTAGGACAGGTACATGGCAAATACGAAGGCACTGAGCAAGGAAGAACGCAAGAAATCAAAGCGCACGGCGCGTAAGAAGCAGGCGCCCAAGAAGCCCCGCGAATACGCGCGCGGCTCCAAAAAGCCCAAGATGAAGAAAATGGCTCGCGGCACGGCCAAGCGCTAAGCATCTGATGACGGCGTGGAGGCGCCCTTGTGCGCTTCTACGCCGCATCGCTGTTTTTCCCTCAAGACCATTACTTGCGTCTCTCTTAAGGAGGCCTTTCTGGCCAGCCAACTCTTCGCCAAGAAGTCCATTGACAAGCTGATTTCTGACTCGGAAAGGCCGGGGCATCGTCTACCGAAGTCGCTGGGCCCGTGGTCACTCACGGCTCTTGGGATTGGCGCGATTATCGGCTCGGGAATTTTTGTTCTGACCGGCACCGCCGCGGCTGGAGAGTTTTCTACTCCGTCCCTGCTGCACGCCCAGGTGCTGGACGTCTTCCAGAACCTGTTTCAGCACGGGAACCTTTCCGGCGTGCTTCTGCACGGGCGGCCGCCGGCAGGGCCGGCAATTGCGATCTCGTTTCTTCTAGTAGCGATTGCGTGCAGCTTCGCTGGACTGTGTTATGCCGAGCTTGCCTCTATGATCCCGATTGCGGGCAGCGCCTATACGTATTCTTACGCAACTTTGGGTGAATTGATCGCATGGATCATTGGCTGGGACCTGATTTTGGAATATGCGGTCAGCAACGTGGCTGT
>JBAVUZ010000698.1:0-12700 GCA_049697035.1 Candidatus Angelobacter sp.
TTGATTTTGTTCTTTTCAAAGCAGACTTTAATGCGGCGGCGCAACTCGCGCGCCACGCTATATTGCTTTCCCGGACGTACCTTCACCAGCATCAGATAGTCAACCTCATTGCCGCGTACCCGCTCAATGCCGGGGACTTGCGGCTCCGCGACCAGGTCAGCCTTGAACGCAGGATCGTTATAAAACTCTTGTGCCACTTCCTCCAGCACTTCCACCACGCGATCGCTGCTCTCCCCGTAGTCGGCTGCCACGTGGAGAGTCACCTGCGACCAATCTCGCGTCATGTTGCTTACGATTTGAATCGCCCCGTTGGGAACGATGTGCAGGGTTCCATCGCTATCGCGCAGCGTGGTTCGCCGCATCGTGATCTCTTCCACCGCTCCGGTGACGCCAGCCGCGCGGATGGTGTCTCCCACCTCAAACTGGTCTTCAATCAAGATGAAGAACCCGTTAATTACATCCTTGACCAGCGTCTGCGCGCCAAAACCGATGGCCAGGCCGGCAATGCCCGCGCTGGCCAGCAGCGGTTCGATATTGATCTGAAACGCGTCTTTAAGCGCCGTCATGCCCGTAAAGAAAACAATAAGGAAAACGCCCACGCTGCGGACCACGCCTGTGATCGTCCGGACCTGCTGTGCCCGGACAGGCCCATGAGAGCTTTTTTCGGCGAGCGCCACCAGCTTGCGGGTGATCAATCCCAGCAGGCGCACAAAGATAAACGCCAGCACCAGGATCACGATTAGCTTGGGCGCTTTGTCGCGCGTCCACGCAACCAGATAGTTGTGCCACTCGTGCCAGATGTTGCTGAATTTTTCTTCCATTCGATTAATTCTGGATTATAGCCGAGAGAAATACGCCGCCTCATGTTCCCGTTCGCAGGCCGGGACCATGGGGCAACCCCCCTCGACTATTCGCATTTGCTTTTTAGCTAAGTCTTGCGGATAACTTTTATAATCGCTGCACGTCCTAAAATCCTGAATGAGGTCATTTTTGTGTTTGGAAAAATTATTATGGCCGGCAGCTTAGGCCTGGTGTTGTGCAGCACGGTTTTAGCGGCTACCCCGGCGCCCGCTGCAAATGCGCAGGTGGAACGACAGCAGGACCCGGCGCAAAAAGAAATGCAGGACCGCATGGCGCGCGAAGCCAACAAGAAACGGCAACAGGACATTCGCGAACAGACCGATAAGTTATTTCAACTTGCCACAGAACTCAAGGCGGCAGTGGACAAGAGCAATGAGAACCTGCTGTCACTCGATGTGGTCCGCAAAGCCGACGAAGTTGAAAAGCTGGCGAAGAAAGTGAAAGAAAAGATGAAAGAATCGGTTGGCCCACCGGCAAAGCAGGAACTGCCCACGCCGGTTCCGGCATACCCACACTGATTACCGGCAATAAACAAGCCCGCCGTTTTTGCCGACGGGCTTGTTATGTGTGAAACGCGTTAGGCTGCGCTCTTGGCCTTAGCAGCCTGAGCGTCTTTCTCCGTGCCAATCCGCATTCCGTAGAACGAACGCCACACAAAGAACACAGATACCAGGAAGAACACCACCGCAAGAATCGTGGTTGGGCCGCCTTCTTTGCTCATCTTCACCGCCAGGGATACGGCAAGCAGTCCAAACAGCGTTGTGAACTTGATCACCGGATTCATGGCCACTGAGGACGTGTCTTTGAACGGATCGCCCACCGTATCGCCGACCACGGTGGCGTCGTGCAGGGGCGTGCCCTTCTGCTTCAGCACCACTTCCACAACTTTCTTGGCGTTATCCCATGCGCCGCCGGCATTGGCCATGAAGATGGCCTGGTACAAGCCGAAGATGGCAATGGAGATCAGATAGCCGATAAAGAAGTAGGGTTCAGCGAAAGCGAAGGCCAGCGTGGCGAAAAAGACCGTCAAGAAAATATTGAACATCCCCTTCTGCGCGTACTTGGTGCAGATCTCAACCACCTTCTTGCTGTCTTCGACAGACGCTTTCTCCACGCCTTCCAGTTTGATGTTGCGTTTGATGAACTCCACAGCGCGGTAAGCGCCTGTCGTGACCGCCTGGATCGAGGCGCCAGTGAACCAGTAGATGATGGCGCCGCCGGTGATCAGGCCAAGAACAAAGGGAGCGTGCAGTAGCGAGAGTTTGTCCGTGTTCTCTTTCAATCCGTTGGTCAGGCTCATCATGATGGAGAAAATCATGGTCGTGGCGCCCACCACCGCGGTACCGATCAGCACCGGCTTGGCTGTCGCTTTGAACGTATTGCCGGCGCCGTCATTTTCTTCAAGCAGATCTTTGGCGCGTTCAAACTTCACGTCAAAGCCGAAGTCTTTTTTCAGCTCTGACGCAATGTTGGGCACTTGCTCAATCAATGAGAGTTCGTACACAGATTGCGCATTGTCCGTGACCGGCCCATAGGAGTCCACGGCGATGGTTACCGGGCCCATGCCGAGGAAGCCGAACGCCACCAGGCCGAAGGCGAAAACCGCGGGCGCCAGCATGGTGGCGCCCAGGCCCATGGTGCTGAAGTAGAAGGCCACTGCCATCAGAATGACCATGCTCAAGCCCAGCCAGTACCCGGAGAAGTTGCCAGCCACCAGGCCGGATAGAATGTTGAGCGATGCGCCGCCTTCCTCTGAGGACGTCACGATTTCCTTCACATGGCTGGAACTCATCAAGGTGAATACCTTGACCAGTTCAGGAATGATGGCCCCGGCCAGCGTGCCGCACGAAATGATTGAGGCCAGCTTCCACCATAGCGAAGCGTCGCCGCTCAGTGTGGGAATCATCAACTTGGATACGACGAAAGTCAGAGCGATGGAAACGATGGACGTGAGCCACACCAGCGACGTGAGCGGTGCTTCAAAGTTCATGTGGTCGGAGTTCCCGTAGCGGGCCTTGGCCACCGCTTCATTGATGAAATACGAGCCTGCGCTGGACACCAGCATCATGATGCGCATCACAAAGATCCACACCAGCAGTTGCACCTGGACTACTGGATCGTGTACCGCCGCCAGAATGAACGCGATGAGCGCCACGCCAGTCACGCCGTAGGTTTCAAAGCCGTCAGCGCTCGGGCCAACGGAGTCGCCTGCGTTGTCACCGGTGCAGTCTGCGATCACGCCCGGGTTGCGAGCATCGTCTTCCTTGATCTTGAAGACGATTTTCATCAAGTCAGATCCGATGTCGGCGATCTTGGTGAAGATGCCGCCGGCAATACGCAACGCCGCCGCGCCCAGAGACTCGCCGATCGCGAAGCCGATGAAGCATGCCCCCGCGAGGCTACCCGGAATAAAAAGCAGAATGCAGAGCATGATCAGCAATTCGACGCTGATAAGCATCATGCCAATGCTCATGCCCGCTTTCAGCGGGATCGCATAAATCGGATATGGCTTGCCGCGCAACCCGGCAAATGCCGTCCGCGAATTGGCAAACGTGTTCACCCGAATGCCGAACCACGCCACACCGTAGCTGCCGATGATGCCTACCAGGCTGAATGCCAGAATGATCATCACCTTGGCAGCGCCGTATTCGTGGTGAAGGATGCCGAAATACAGCACGATGACCACTGCGATGAACGCTTCCAGGATCAAGATGAACTTGCCCTGCGTGATCAAATAGGTTTTGCAGGTTTCATAGATCAGCTCGGAAATTTCACGCATTGAGCGATGGACCGGCAGGTTCTTGAGCTGCACGTAGATCATCAAGCCAAAGAGCAGGCCAAATGCGCAGAAGATCAGTCCAATGGTGAGCAGTTTGGAGCCGTTGATGCCGTTCAGAAACGAGACCTGGCTCAGGTCCGGCAGCTTCAAATTGGCTTCACCGCCGGCTTCCGATGCTGGCGTGGCCGGAGCAGTCTCCTGGGTTGCGGCGCCAGTCTGCGGGTTCACGGCAGCAGCAACCTGTGACGCGGGTGGCGCGGCCTGCCCCTGCTGGGCAAATGCCGCGGGAAGGGCGAATGTTAGAACGGCCAACACGGCCACCAGCGCCAGGGTCCGGCGCGAGCGGATTACGCGGCCCATCAGGCCCGTTGCGAGCCAGGTGTGCATATGTAAATCCTCCAAAGAGTCTAAATGTGGACTTTATCGATTAACCACGCTTTACCGGCAATTCCCGAATCGCGCTTCCACATCAAGAAACAAGTGGTTTGAGGCTTGGCCGCGTTGGAATCATTGGCTGGCCCTTGCAGAAGCCCCTGCTTCCGCCTAGTGGACCAGTCCCAGTAAAACTCGCTTTTATAACATGTTAGGGAAAGAAGATCAATCCGGCAAGGGAGAGACACAGAGTCAAGGGTTTTCCCACGTCCGGTATGTGATCCAGAGCACATTCTTCAGGGTCATGTTGTGCTAATAGTTGGTAAGCTAGGGGAATTCCGTCAGCTTGGGGGGAGTCTGGTTTTTTCCAAAGCAATGCCGCACAAGGTGATGCCCCGCACGGCGGTGTACGTGGCCGGAGCCATGGCTGGAATAGCGATGGCAGGCTGGGTGCTCCACGTTTACGTGCTCACCAGTGTTCGTCCCGGCTATGTTTCCATGAAGGCCAATACGGCCATCGCCTTCCTGCTGCTGGTGGGTGCGCTCTACTGCGCTGCGTGGCGCCAGAACTTCAGATGGCAGCAAGGCTTCGCTCTGGGCGCGATGTTGTTGGGGCTCCTGACACTTCTGGAATACGCGCTCGGCATCAATTTCGGCATTGACGAACTCTTGTTTCGCGATCCCATCCGCTCGCTCTTTCCCGGACGTATGTCCCCGATTACCGCCGCCAACTTTGCCGTGCTGGGGGTTGCGATGCTGCTTCCCAGGTTCAAGTGGAGTGACTATGTGAAGGAATCGCTGGCCCTGGTGGTCGCTCTGGCCTCAACCTTTGCCATTGTTGGATACCTCTATGGAGTTCCCGCACTGTATGGCGCTGTCAGTAGCAGTTCCTACGCCATGGCATTGCACACCGGAGCGAATTTCCTGCTGCTTGCCGTTGGCTTCCTGTTTGTCGAAAGGGAGACCGGTTTTGTCAGGGTGTTTCATGGCTCCTCCATCGCGTCCATGGTTGCCCGTTACCTGGTGCCGGTAGCTTTCCTGGTGCCCGTGGTCCTGGGAGCTATATTCATTCGTACCCGCTGGAATCTCGGCCATCCCCACCTGGTGATGGCGCTGACCGTGGTTTCCAACATCGTCCTGCTGGTGGGACTGATCTGGCTGCTGGCCTCGATGATCCAACGTGTCGAGGCGGAACGAGCGGCGGTCCAGCAACAGGCGGAGACAGACAAGCTTACCGGAATCTATAACCGCCGCCATTTTGAAGCCAGCCTGGAGCTTGAGATACAACGTGCACGGCGTTATGGTGCGCCTCTGGCATTGCTGATGATCGATGTTGACAATTTCAAGTTGCTGAATGATCGCCATGGCCACCTGGTGGGAGACCGTATGCTTTGCCGGCTGGCGCGCGAATGCGAGTCTTGTCTTCGTACCTCTGACGTTTTCTGCCGTTACGGGGGCGATGAATTTGTAATCATTGCTCCCGAAACTTCAGCACAAGCGGCCATGGCCATGGCGCGAAGGATGCGTCAGAATATCGATGCTGTTAGCACAGACCAGTCTTTTGGGGCACTTGCTATTAGCATCGGAATCGCCATCTGGGAAGATAATTTCAAGACGAATGACGACTTCATTGCCGCCGCAGACAGCGCTCTCTATCAAGCCAAGAGCGCCGGCCGTAATCGCGAATGCCTCTATGCGTCCAAGAGCCTGCTGGCTGACACGAATGCTGATCCGTTCGCGTCGTAACAGTTTGCCAGCAGCAACGATTCAAGAGTCTTGCGCACTGCTCCTCCAACATGTCACTCGGGCGCATAGTCCGGCCCACTATTCTCCTTACCTCAAAGAAAGCAATGGATGTCCCAGCGCTGCCTGCACAAAAGTCGCTCCCACGGCGACGCTCACAGCCAACGCCAATGCTCCGGCGGCCATGCGGCGGTGTTTTACCGGCAGGATAGGAAACATCTGCGACAGAATGTAAGCGAACAGTGGCACAATCTGAATCGCATGGATGGCAATGAAGTGCGCAATGCGCAGATCGCCGCCAATGACGCTCCAGTTCACGAACGGAAGTCCTGGGCCGCCGTCGGCAACGCCAACTGTGTGCGAACCGCGCGCCAGCATATATCCGCCGATAGCGTTCCCGGCCAGGAAAATCAAGATGCTATAGCGAATGGCCGAAACCATGGGCCAATCGATCTTGTCCGTGTGCACGCGATTGGCGCAGAACAGCGCCAGCATCCAACATACGATTGCTGTGTTGACCATGACCATGCTGTTGGTCATCTGGGCAAGGGAACTGTCAATGAGGGAGTGTCCGGAAAGGTGGTAAGCGCTGCGCCATGCCTGCGCCGCCAGGCTCAGGATTTCCAGGGCAACGCTTGCAGCAATTGCGCGACGGACAACCGTGAGTTGCCATTTCGGTATCCGCAACGCCAGCAACAGCACGCTCATGGTGGAGGCGAAGGTCGAAAAGGACATGGAAAACTTGATGGGCTTGATCCAGGGATTCACCGCCGCGGCTCCCGCCGGAACAGACATTGCCAGCACCGCGAAGACCGGTACTACCAGCAGAAGGGCCCATCCCAGACGGGAAAGCACAGGATCAGTGGCATCCAGTTCACTGAAGAAGCCGCGGACGGATGAGGGCGACAGCGTTTGTGCAACAGCGCGCACGAATCCAGAAAGATAATCGCGTGCGCCAGGAGCCTCAATGGTTAAAGCCGACGCCTTTGACCATTCGCCTATTCGCCTGGCCACTGTTTGCTGCGTGAATCTGTTTTCCCGGAGTTCTTTCATTGCCTTCGTCCTTTCCGTCCAGTCGAAATCAGGCGGGATTTTTGGACGAACGTCTCCCCGCGCATCCACAAGGTGATTTGCGGCGCGAAAAGCCGGCCCTGTATCCACTTGCTACATGGCGGCTGCAAATGTTGATGGGGTAGGGGGAGCGAGGTTTATCAATGGCGGCGGTACAGAGCGTTGCTCACTCTCTCCTCGCACACGATTCCTGTACTCCTGAGTGCCCTATACAACCAGCCCGCGTAGCCTGATTGCCCGGAACGGGAACTTTGAGTCAAATAGGCTCGCCCTATGGATTAAGACAGGGCGCGCGTGTTACTAAAGTAATCCGCCGAACATAGCCAGAATGAGGCCACAGGATTAGAAGAGAGTTGGAAGAAAATTAGAACTTCTCAGAATCAGTGATTTTTTTGATCTTAGCCATAGTTTTGAACTATGAAGCCAGATTTTGAGTTTTAAATGACAGCCATAGGAAGAAGAAATGGCTCGTCCATCATCCCGGTGATGCCAGTCATAGCTTTCAATTATGGCAGAATCCACAATTCGGCTTTCGATTGCACCACCATGAATCGTTCTTCAGCCTTCAGAATCTTGCTGAAGTTCGCTAAATGGCGGTGCAAACATAAAGTCCTTATTGAAGCTCGATATCGCCCGACCCAGTGTGTATATCCAGCAGCACGCCGCCATTTCCCACTTTACCTTGGATATGGTTCTTGGCCAGGGTGCCCTGAGTTGTGACCTGGTGATTATTGAACCGCAGCGTTCCTGAAGAAGTCCGGGCATCAAGATTGAAAGATGCCTGCGTCGGGACCTTCAGGGTAATGTTGCCGGAGCCGGCGCCCAGCCGCCAGTCGGACGTGGGCTCGCCTTCCGCCTGTATATCGCCACTGCCGGCGTCTGCGCGGAGACCGCCCTTTACGCCGTGCAGCCTGATGTTGCCTGATCCTGTCTGCGCCTTCACGCTGCCGCCTGAGCTCTGCCGCACCTCAACGTCGCCGCTGCCAGTATTGACGAATACATCACCAGCAATATCGTCCGCGTGAATGTTGCCGCTACCGGTGTCCGCATACAAAATGCCTTTGATGGAATTGATCTTCAAATCTCCGGAACCTGAACTGACCCGGGTTTCGCCGGAGATACGATCAACCGTTACATTGCCGGAGCCGGTTTTCGCTGTCATCGGCAATTGCAGGCCGCTGATGGTCTGATCGCCAGAGCCAGTGTGTGAAGTGAGCCGCGTTTGCGCTGGAACTGTAACGTCGTAATCAATAGAAATATTTCTGCTCAGGTCGCGGTCCTCAAACCGGCCAATGTGGATGATATTTCCGGTTTGCACGATGGGCGGATTCTGCTCGATCTTATGAATTCGCTCGTCAATGTTGCCGCTGCCAAACAGCCATGAAGTGCCATTATTGCCATGGATTTTGGCCGTCACTGAAACCGTTCCCGCTCCACCCTGGTGGACGTTGATATTGCCTGAGCCGGAAATTACTTCCAATTCCACCGTCCCGCTGACCTGCAGGGTACGTTCAAAATGCCCGGTTGTGGCGGCTCTAAGCGGAAGCACAGCCAGTACGGAAACGCAAATCACCAGCGCCAGAAATTTCACTGATTGCATGTTTTGCCTCCAAGAATTTCAAATCAGGTTATTGCAGGATGACCTGCTGGCCTTCATTCAGGCCGGAAAGCAATTCGGTCTTGGACCCGTTGGAAATCCCCACAGTCACAGGCAGTTTCTTGCGTCCATCCTTTGCGCTTGGTTCGGGAATCTCGACGGAAGCCTTGCGATCTTTGTCGTAAATCAGCGCGCCTTCCGGGACCATAAGAATTCCCTTATGTTCTTCCAGCAGGATTTCTGCATTGGCCGTCATCTGCGACTTCAGCTCGCCTTTGGAGTTATCAATGGAAACACGCACTTCAAACGTGGTGACGTTGTCTTTTTCCACACCCATGGGGGATATCTTGGTTACTTTGCCGTAGAATGTGCGGTCTTTGTACGACTCAACCTTGATACGAGCGGCCTGGCCAATATAGACCTTGCCTATATCTGACTCATCCACTTTGCCTTTGACGTAAACTTCGCGCGTGTCGCCCAGCGTCATGACCAGCGTGGCGGAAGATCCCAGCACCAGGATGGAGCTTACGGCCGTGCCTACTTCAACATCGCGGGAAAGCACGACGCCATCAATCGGCGACACGATGGTTGAGTTCTGGTACTCCCTTTCTATCTGGGCGAGCAGGGCGCGTGACTGCGCTACTTGAGCTTCCGCCTGTTTTACCTTTGATGTGGCCGTAACCACATTCGCTTTGCCCAATTGCTGCTTGTTGATCGCCAATTCATAGTTTTTCTGCGCGTCGTCCAGCGTCGACTGAGACACTACGCCATCCTTGGCCATGCCCTGTGCGCGCTCATAAGCGCGCTTCAGCATGGGGATGTCCGGGCCTTCAGCATCCACCTTGGCGCGTTCAAGATCGGCTTCTGCCGCGCGGGCAGCGGCTTCAGACGCCTGCAATGACGCCTTCTGCTGGTTCACCTGGGCCAGTATCTCTTCTTTGTCCAGTTCGGCTAATATCTGGTCTTTTTTGACTTTTTCTCCGTAATCGACCAGCAGCTTTTGCACGATCCCGCTGGCCTTGGACTTTACCTCTACCTTGGTTATGGGCTCGATTTTCCCCGTGGCCACCACGCTTTTTGCCAGATCACCGCGTTCAACCTTGGCCAGTTTGGAAGGGTCAATTTTTGTGCTGCCACGCGTTGCCGCTACCAGTACCACCACAATAACGACGAGAAGCGCGAATGCGCTCAATATATAAATGGCCCGTTTGCTCTTTTTTTTGCCGTTTGCCATAAGAGAGCCCTCTTTAAAAGCATGCCACTGTTCAATACGTTAGGTGAAAGAAAGAAGTTCCCGGAAAGACACGTTTATTCCGTGACAGCTATTCGCTTTAGACCGGAAATCGGACCAAAAGAAAGCAACGCTTCCTGCCCCCGACCACCATGCCGCCTAAGGTCCAAGGCGTAATTCCTCGAATGGTCGGTTCGGTGATCGATCACTGAGTTTCGTCCGCTTTCCTGTGGCGACTACGGCTTTTGGAGCGCTCTAAGCCCGCTCTACCAGAACGCCAATCTGTAAAATTCTTGCTCACCGATTTTTTCGGTTCACTCCAATCGCGGCCAAGCGCTGATCGCGCCCCTGTACTTCTGCTTTTCTGCCTTAAGGCTCCGGCGGTATATGATTGAAGGCCATGGTCACCCTGGTCCTCCTGAGGATCATCCTGGTGGTTCTTCTTGTGGCAGCGAACGCCTTTTTCGTTGCCGCTGAGTTCGCCATGGTCAGCGTTCGCGATACGCGCATCCAGCAACTGATCGACCAGCGCCGCATCGGCGCGCGTACCGTCCGCAAGATCCAGCAGCACCTTGACGAATTCCTTCCCGCGGTTCAGTTTGGCGTCACTCTGGCCAGCCTGGGCCTGGGCTGGATTGGTGAAGGCACTCTCGCCGCGATCATCGCTCCGTGGCTCGGCAACATTCCTTATGCCCGTATCTATACCCACGGACTTTCCGCCACGCTGGCGTTTCTTGTTATTACTTATCTGCTCGTCATTCTGGGTGAGCTCGTTCCCAAGTCGCTGGCTCTTGAGCGCGCGGAGCGCGTCGCTCTTGCTGTCGCCGGCCCCATGGACGCCTTCATGACCATCTCTCATCCTTTCCTGATGCTCATGAACCGCTCGGCCAACCTTGTTCTGCGCGGCTTCGGATCGCGCCTTCGTCGCGATGGCGGCGCTCACTCGCCCGACGAACTAAAGCTCATCGTCACCGCCAGCCGACGTCTCGGCCTGCTGCCTGACGCCGAAGAAGAAATGATCCACAACGCGCTCGAGCTCGGTAACCTTACCGTGCGTGAAATCATGGTGCCTCGCCACAAAATCTTCTCCCTTCCGGCTGACATGCCGCTCGATGAAGCCATGGCCAAGGTCGTGGACGAGCAGCACTCCCGCGTTCCTGTTTACGATTCGGAGAAAGGCCGTGAAAACATCGTCGGCCTGCTCTATTCCAAGGACCTTTCCCGCATCATGCAGATGCGCCTTTCCGCCCGTGACGTTCTTGCCCAGCGCTCCGGCGATCTCAAAGTCCGACACATCATGCGTGAAGTCCTCTTCGTTCCGGAAAGTAAAACCGTAGACGACCTTCTGGTTGAATTTCAAAAACGCAAGCGCCATCTCGCCGTTGTGGTCGATGAATTTGGCTCCATCAGCGGCCTTGTCACCGTGGAAGACGTGCTTGAGCAAATCGTCGGCGAGCTTGAAGACGAATTTGACGTCGCCCAGCGCCCCGCCGTGGCCCTTGCCTCCGGTGCCGTGGTGCTCGATGGTGGCTTCAACCTGCGCGATCTTGAAACCCAATATGACATCGCTCTCCCGCGCGAAGAAGGATTTGAGACTCTGGCCGGCTTCGTGATGTTGCAACTCGGCAAAATCCCCAAAGGCGGTGAACGCTTTGAATACGACAACCGCCGCTACACCGTTCTCCAGATGGAAGGCCACCGCATAGCCCGGGTAAAAATTGAAAGCCTCAACCCGCCCGCTCCGTTGGAACAGGCTATCTGATCTCTTTCCCGAGCAAGGCGAGGGATCCCTATCACGACAAGAATCGCAAACCAGCATCGGAACTTGGTTCTCTGAGCTCTCAATCCTGGCAATTTTGGCAATTCCGGCGATCTTGGCAATTGTTTCGCCTCCGTGTCTCCGTGCCTCCGTGGTGAGATTTTCCGATGCCCCAATCACCCGATCTGTTTCATCGCGCTGCTTAACTCAATCACCTCCAGCGGGCACTCTGCCCAGTTATGTTTCCAGCACACGATCAGGCCGCATTTGTCCAGCCGGTGCTTATGCAGTAGAAAATTTCTGCTCTCGTGTTCAAACTCAATCTTTTCCAACTGCCACAAGCCCGGCTCCATCTCCCGCAGCGCCTCGCAATCCGGATACTCCTGCTGTATCCTCAGCACCACAAAGCCAAGCTTCCGCGCCACCGCCCCAAACAGAAACACCACGCCCTGCTCGTTCGTCGGCGCCAGCATCAGGTGGGCATCCACCGTTGGAGGCCCATAGACCGGTTCGCCCTTCTTCAGTCCTGGCCGCAAAATCGGCGTTGAAGGTCTCATCAAATACCCGGCCATGCCCGGCTTGCCTTCAAGGTGTCTCTCCACTACTTCCAGCACATCTTTCGCGCTATCTTCCAAACCATTCTCGCGGGCAAACCTCGCCATGCCCGCCGGCAGCCGCGTCCAGCCCCCGCCAAAGTGCCGGGTCAGTGGTTTCACGCTGTACCGCCCATGGAGCGAGTATTCGGCCAGCGTCGGCACCTTGCCCAGCAGCCGTGTCACCTGGCTCCAGTCGGCAAAAATCTCCCCCGGACTCAGTTCGTATCCTGAGCCGCCTCGCTCCAGCCCGCATGCCTGCAATGCCTCCGCATAGACGCCAAAGTTCCTTCGTATGTCATAGGCTCCCACGCCGGTCTTTAAGTTCAATTCCTTTAACGTCGGGACGTGCCCCAGTTCTTCTTTTGTCTGCCTGATCGCTCCAATCACTTCGTCACGGCTCATTTGCTTCTCCTTAAATTTTTATATGGGACAGCTAGGTATCCTTCTGGCACGGCCTGGGTCTGGCAGGTTGCCGAAAATGTGTCTTCCGGCGGCTTTTCAGGCTCCTGTTCACAAAAACCTCGCCCAGGAATCTCTCCCGGGGAGAGGCAAGTGTCAGGGCGCTGATTCATCCGGGAAGGCACTTTGTGTGCCTTCGTGTCCTTTGTATTGCTAATCATAAAATTCTTTCTTTTCTGCGAAGGAGTTAGGCGGCTTGTGCCAGCAAATGGCTCACCGTGGCATGGCGCGC
>JBAVUZ010000699.1:0-3636 GCA_049697035.1 Candidatus Angelobacter sp.
GCGTCGAGCTGTGATGAATGCTTTGAGTAGTTTGCTGATCCCGAGTGCGTAGCGCGAGGGAACCCTACTGTAACAATAAATTCTGGTTGTCATAGGGGGTTCCTCACCTGCACTCCGTTCCGGTTCGGAATTTTAGAAAAAGGGATTCCTCGATTGCGCTCGGAATTCCAGAAAAAAGGAGAACGATGCAACTTGGAATGATTGGGCTGGGCCGTATGGGTGGCAACATGGTGCGTCGGCTTCTGCGCGCCGGACATCAGTGCGTAGTATCTGACCTGAGCCCGCAGAATGTGAATGCTCTGGCTGGCGAGGGCGCAACGGGCTCGACGTCGCT
This sequence comes from Candidatus Angelobacter sp., assembly GCA_049697035.1. GTDB lineage: Bacteria > Acidobacteriota > Terriglobia > Terriglobales > Acidobacteriaceae > Angelobacter. The sequence goes on from JBAVUZ010000699.1 coordinate 335, forward strand.
CGATGACTTTGCGGCCAAGCTGACCAAGCCCCGCGCGGCATGGATCATGGTTCCTTCAGGCGATCCGACTGAACAAACGGTTAACGCGCTGGCCCAGCGGTTCGAGGCTGGCGACATCATTATTGATGGCGGCAATTCTTACTACAAAGATGACGTACGGCGATCACAGAAATTGAAAGACCGAGGCATTCACTATATTGACGTTGGCACCAGCGGCGGCGTTTGGGGCCTTGAACGCGGCTACTGCATGATGCTCGGCGGTCCAAAAGAAGCTGTGGAGCATCTTGATCCAATTTTCAAAACCCTTGCGCCCGGCAAAGGCGACATTCCCAAAACGCCTGGCCGCGAGAAATTCAAAGGCACAGCGGAAGAGGGCTATCTCTATTGTGGGCCTTCAGGCGCTGGACATTTTGTAAAGATGGTGCACAACGGCATCGAGTATGGACTGATGCAAGCCTATGCGGAAGGCTTTGATATCTTCCGTAACGCAACCTCAACCCAACTTCCTGAGGGTCATCGCTATGACCTCAACTTGCCGGATATCGCCGAAGTCTGGCGTCGAGGCAGCGTGATTTCTTCCTGGCTGCTGGATCTTACCGCAATGGCTCTGGCGGAAAATCCCACTCTCTCTGAATACACCGGCATTGTGCAGGATTCAGGCGAAGGGCGCTGGACCGTAACTGCCGCGCTGGAAGAAGCTGTCCCGGCTGACGTCCTAACCGCGGCACTTTACACACGCTTCCGCTCGCGACAGGACCACACGTTCGCCGAGAAAATGCTCAGCGCCATGCGGCAGAAATTCGGCGGCCACATTGAGCTGACCAAAAAGAACGAAAAAGCTTCCTGATCAGGAGATCGCGCTTACATGCCTCAACTTGAGAGAGAATTGCCGGCCCTGGACAAGCCGCCTTCAGGCTCGCCGCCTCCAACAGGTCCTTGTGTAATGGTCATATTTGGCGGCACTGGCGACCTGACCTCGCGCAAGCTTTTTCCCGCACTCTATAACCTGGTCAAGAGCAAGCTACTCTCTTCTGACTTCGCGATTGTGGGTGTTGGCCGCAACGATTACACCCGGGAGCAATATCAGAAGATCATGGGCGACAATCTTGATAAGTTCGCCACGAGCACGGTTGATCCCAAACTCCGCGATTGGATGATCCAGCGGGTCTTTTACGTTGGCGGTGAGTTTCATGAACCTGACCTCTATGCCCGAGTTGGGCAGACGCTGGCTGAGATCGACAAGACCTGCAACACCAAAGGAAATTACTTCTTTTATCTTGCCACCAGCCCAACTTTCTTCGGCGACATCGTTGACCATCTCGGCGCTGCTGAACTGGCCTGCGAAAAAGATGGCCATTGGCGGCGAGTGGTTTTTGAAAAGCCGTTCGGTAATGATCTGGCATCGGCCAAAGCGTTGAACCGCCAGGTGAGCAAGGTGCTCACGGAACGTCAGATTTTCCGCATCGACCATTACCTGGGCAAAGAGACGGTCCAGAATATTCTGGTTTTCCGCTTCAGCAACGGAATTTTTGAACCCATCTGGAACCGGCGTTACATCGATCACATACAGATCACCGTGGCGGAAACAGTGGGCGTGGAAAAGCGCGGCGGGTACTTTGACATGGCGGGAACGCTCCGTGACATGGTGCCCAATCACCTCTTCCAGTTAGTCTCTCTCACGACCATGGAACCGCCAATCTCATTTAGCTCGACGGCTGTTCATGACGAGCAAGCCAAAATATTGCACGCCTTGCAGCCGTTCAGTGAAGAAGATGTTTTGCATTGCGCGGTTCGCGGCCAGTATGGCGCCGGTGTAATCAATGGCGAGCGGGTCCCGGCGTATCGAGCGGAAGAAGGCGTGCCGCCGGAATCGAAAACTGAAACGTTCGTCGCGTTGCGGCTGATGATCGACAACTGGCGTTGGGCCGGCGTTCCCTTTTATCTCCGGACTGGCAAGAGACTGGCCGTGCGCCACACTGAAGTCGCGGTGCAGTTCAAGCGTGCGCCGCTCGTCTTGTTTCGCGATACGCCAGTCAACAGCCTGGACGCCAATCAACTCATCATTCACATTGCGCCCGATGAAGGCATTTCGCTGCGCTTTGGGGCAAAAATTCCCGGCGCTCAAATGAAGGTTGGTGAAGTGGAGATGGACTTTAACTACGCTGATTATTTCGGCACCACTGCCAACACCGGTTACGAAGTGCTTCTCTATGACGGAATCATGGGCGACCAGACGCTTTACCAGCGCGCGGACATGGTAGAAGCAGGCTGGACTGTGGTTGATCCAATTATTGACGTATGGAAAGCGCTGGCTGCGCGCAATTTCCCAAACTACGCTGCCGGATCGTGGGGACCGGAAGAGGCTACTGACATCATTGCCCGCGACGGCCGATCCTGGCGGGAAATCAACCTGGTCTCACCCGCGTAGTAACAAAGTCTTCCACATGGGAGTAGAGGTCAAAATCGTTCCCGACAATGTAACGCTTGCTCGTGCGGCGGCGCAAGAGTTTCATCGCCTGGCAGAATCCGCTGTCCAGGAGCGAGGTAGATTTTCCGTTGCGCTCTCAGGCGGCAATACTCCCCGCAGCGTGTATTCATTATTGGGCAGCGAGCACACACAATTGCCGTGGGATTATATCCATATCTTTTTCGGCGACGAACGCCATGTTCCTCCGGACCATGCTGACAGCAACTTTCGCATGGCCAGCGAATCCCTGTTAAGCAAAGTGCCAATGCCTGAGAAGAACGTTCATCGCATTCACGCCGAGCTGGACGCCGAAGTAGCCGCTGCTGAATATGAGCAGGAGTTGGTTAATTTTTTTCATTTACGCAATCATGACTGGCCACGCTTCGATCTTATTTTTCTTGGACTCGGTGAAGACGGCCATACTGCTTCGCTTTTCCCTGCGAGTAAAGCACTGGCTGAAACGTCTCGCCGAGTCGCAGCAAATTGGGTGGAAAAGTTTAAGGCTTTCCGTATCACATTAACCTTCCCGGTCCTCAATCATGCCGCTGAAGTGGTCTTTCTGGCCTCTGGGACCGGTAAGGCAGAGATTCTCAGCGCGGTCCTCCGACCTGGAGCCAGGAAATATCCGGCCCAAAGCGTCCAGCCGGAAAATGGCCGGTTGCTGTGGCTGCTGGATCAGGACGCAGGTAGTCTGCTGCGTTTTGCCACACCTCGCTAAGCCGTAATCACTCGATTGTCGCTATGTGGGCCCCTCTTGCATTTGCGGCGCGATTGCCATACTCTAACCTTAGCGAACAAATTACGAATCATTTATGGAGTCGCTTTTCCCCCATCC
>JBAVUZ010000700.1:0-3548 GCA_049697035.1 Candidatus Angelobacter sp.
GGGTATTTCCACGGTGGAAGCCCTGGCCGACATGACACCTGAGCAACTGGAAGAAGTGCCCGGTGTAGGCCCTAAAACAGTGGAAAAAATCAGCATTGCGGTGAATAATTACTTCTCTACTCTTGAAACAAGCCCCACGGCCGCCGTACCGGAAGCCGGTGAAACCGCCGCCGTGGAAGGCGGAGCGGCTGCCGAGCCAGTGGCTGAAATAGCAGCCGCTGAAGACGCGGCAACCGAGTATGCCGAAGCGGTAGAGACAGGCCATGGCAGTGAAGCCGCCGCGATTGCCGGAGTAGAGAATGCTCCAGACGCAGACGTGGCGGAAGTGCACACGCACGGCGAAGAGCAGCCCGTGGATGCGGGACTGGTAGAGCCGGAACTGGCAAAGCCGGATGAGAATTCGGAAGAAGAACTTTCGTAGTGAGATTCAAGGCAAAAACCGTGAGGTCATTATGATCGCGTAACAGGTACCTGGAGGAAATAGAGAGCGGATGAAAATTCGAATCAATGATCTGGCCAGAGAGCTTGAAGTTAAGGCCAAGGTAATTCTGGATATCTTGCCGGAAGTGGGCGTGACCGAAAAGAAAACCCACTCAAGCTCGATTGAGGAAGATGAAGCGGTACGGGTACGAAAGCATTTTTCGGCCAGATCCAGTTCGTCTTCGCGGGAGAGAACGTCCGCTACAGAGGTGAAACCGAAGATTGACCTCTCCAAGATCTCCAAGCCTGGCGACGTAGCAAGGCTGCTCAGAGAAAGAGAGCAGCAGCAACACCATCCGCCCGCGCCTCCGGCCAAAGCGCCTGTCGCTACCGTTCCACCTGCTGCTCCTCCGGCGCCTGTAAAAGCTGCGCCACCAGTGGCAGCTCCGCCATCGGCAGAAAAGCCGGCCGTTGTGGTTACAAAACCTGCTGCTCCGGCAGCGGAAAGAAGTGCTGTGGTTACACCTCCCGTGGTCAAGCCGACGACGCCGGCAGTGGTTGCGCCTCCTCCAATTGAAAAGCCCGCCGCTCCGCCCGCAGTAGTGGTAACACCACCTGCACATCCTCCAGCAGTTGTGGTTACGCCACCGCCGGCAGCAGCGCAAAAACCGCCAGGAACGCCGCCAGCGGAAGCGAGCCAGCAAGCGGCTCCGGTTGCGCCTCCTTCAAGCAAGCCAGTACCGGGCCAGCCGATTGTTCAGCAGAGAAGAATGATTACGCCGCAGACAGGGCCTCGTCCGGTATACACCGCGCCGCCGCCGCGCGCCGTTGCGCCCATCGCTCCACAAGGCCGACCAATGCAGGGAGCCCCAGGCACACGATCCATGCAGGGTCAGGGCGGGCCAGGACAACGTCCGCAGGGCGTGGTTCGCGGGCAGCCAATTTTTCAGCGGCCTCGTCCAGGTGGACCGAGCGGCCCAGGCGGTCCTCCGGGATCGCGTCCACCGTATCAAGGCAGGCCCGGCGAACAGCGTCGCGGTCCGCACCCAACTAGCTCACCGCGTCCGGGTGGCTATCCGCCACGCCCCGGAATGGGAGGCGTAGGTCCAGGCGGTCCACCTCCACCTGCAGGAAGACCGGCGCGTCCGGGCGGCCCAACACGCCGTCCAGGCCAGCCTTATATCCCGCGCGAAAAAGAAGGCACGATGAAGGGCTTTGTTCCACCGCCGCGTCTGGCGTTGTCGAACGAGCCGCTTCCCATTACGCGATCGATCACCATTGGTGAAGGTATCAGCGTAAAAGACCTGGCGGAAAAGCTGGGCGTGCGCGCCAAAGACCTGATAGCCCGCTTGCTGATGAAAGGCGTAATGGCCACGGTGAATCAGAGCCTCGATTTTGAGCTGGCCAAGGACCTGGCGCGGCATTTTGGCGCTGAGTCTGAGTCGATCAGCTTTGAAGATCAGGCAGCGCAGGAAATGGCAGCGTTGACTGGCGTGACGGAAGAAAAAGCCGCGCAGGCCGCGGTGACGCGTCCGCCGGTGGTTACGATTATGGGCCACGTCGATCACGGCAAAACGTCGCTGCTCGACGCCATCCGCGAAACCGACGTCGCCGGCGGCGAAGCTGGTGGAATCACGCAGCATATTGGCGCTTACAAAGTGAAGATCACCAAGGAAGATTCGCCGGCGTTCGGCCGGCAGATCGTCTTCCTTGATACGCCGGGTCACGAAGCGTTTACGCGCATGCGCGCCCGCGGCGCCAAGGTCACGGACATAGTTGTTCTCGTTGTCGCAGCCGATGACGGCGTGATGCCGCAGACACTGGAAGCCATGGACCACGCCAAAGCCGCGAAGGTCCCGATCATTGTGGCAGTTAACAAAATCGACAAACCTGATGCATTGCCGGACCGCGTTAAGAAGCAGCTGGCTGATCGCGGACTGATGCCGGAAGACTGGGGCGGTACCACGGTTTTTGTGGATGTTTCCGCCAAGAAGCGCACCAACCTGAACCTGCTGATGGAAATGATTTGCCTGGTCGCCGACCTGCAAGACCTTAAGGCCAATCCGGAGCGTCCGGCAACGGGCACCGTGGTTGAAGCCAAGGTCGATCGCGGACGCGGCGTCGTTGCAACAGTCCTGGTGCAGAATGGCACGTTGCGCGTGGGCGATAACTTCATCATCGGCAACACATTTGGCAAAGTGCGCGCCATGTTTGACGATCGCAGCAAGGCCGTGGAAGAAGCGCCGCCTTCAACTCCGGTTGAGGTGCTTGGCCTGGAAGGCCTGCCGCAGTCCGGCGACGTACTCATGGTCGCCGACCGCGAAAAAGCGCGGCAGATTGCCGAGTATCGCGAACAGCGCGCCCGCGAAGCCACGCTGGCCAAAAGCTCCAAGCTTTCTCTGGAAGGCCTGGCAGAACAGATCAAGACTGCCGGCATGAAAGAGTTGCCCATCATCCTCAAGGCGGATGTGCAGGGATCATCGGAAGTTCTGGCCGATACGTTGACCAAGCTTTCCAATGAAAAAGTGAAGATCAAGATTCTTCATACCGGTGTGGGCGCCATCAATGAAAATGACGTACTGCTGGCATCGGCATCCAACGCGGTGATTATCGGCTTCAATGTCCGCCCGGAGCGCAAAGCGCAGGAACTGGCGGACATGGAAAAGATCGATATCCGCCTGCACTCGATCATTTACGAACTACAGGACCAGATCAAGAAAGCCATGCTGGGCCTGCTCGATCCGGTCATCAAGGAAACCTACCAGGGCCGCGCCGAAGTTCGCGACACGTTCCGCGTGCCCAAGGCTGGGACCATCGCCGGATGCTACGTGCTTGACGGCCTCATCAAGCGCGATTCCGACGTTCGCCTGGTGCGCGATGGCGTGCAGGTCTACAAAGGCAAGGTCGGTTCGCTCAAGCGCTTTAAAGACGATGCCAGTGAGGTGCGCAATGGCATGGAGTGTGGTATCAATCTCCAAAACTTCAATGACGTAAAGAAGGGTGACGTGATTGAGGCCTTCGTGACCGAGCGCATTGCGGCAGAGATGGGCGTTGCGTAAGACAAGATTGGTGATTGGGTAATTTGTAAGAGAGTAAATGGGTCTGGCGTGAGCTGGGCCCTTTATTGT
>JBAVUZ010000701.1:0-2516 GCA_049697035.1 Candidatus Angelobacter sp.
GCACGAGCACAGCCTGCAACCTGTCTGCCCCAGATTCCTTCCCCCTGGAGCATACCGCCTCAGAACTTGCACCTTTATTCATGCCATCTCCGTGGTAGGTTTTTCCTGATCAGCGTTCATCTGCGCAAATCTGCGGCAACAATTTTTGGCTGAATCCTGACTGCTGAAGGCTGAGCGCTTTCTTCAACTCCAGCACCTCCAGCGGACACTCCGGCCAATTGTGCCGCCAGCAGATAATCATGTTGCATCCTTTCACGTCGTGCATGTGCTTCAGAAAGTTGCGGCTCTCGTATTCAAACTCGGCTTTCACCAGTTCGCACCTGTCTTCTCCCACCAGGCGCATCGCTTCGCAGTCAGGAAACTCGGGCTGTATCCTGTGGACTACATATCCCAGCTGCGGCGCCATCCATCCAAATAAGAACACCACGCCCAACTCGTTCATCGGCGCATAAGCCAGCGGCCCCGGCCACATCGGCAGCCCATAGGTTGCCCCCGCGGTTGGCCCGGCCGTCAGTGCCCGCTCCTTCAGGGCCGCCAGCATCCCAGACCGTGAGGCCGCCAACATGCTGGCCTTCGCAGTCGGCGCCTCCCGCGATAACATCCATTGCGCATCCTGGTCGCCGCCTTTCACCGCCGCCAGTTCCAGCTCCGCCTTCCACTGCTCCGCCAGGCCGCGACCCTCCGCAAACTGCGTCAATCCATACGCCACCTGCCGCCAGCTTCCAAAGCATCGGACCAGCGGTTTGCAACTGAATTTGCTCATCGCTTCGTACTCGCTCATGCTGGGGGCTTTCCCCACCTTCCGCACCACGCCGGCCCAGTCGACGAACAATTTTTCCAGCGGAACTTTCTGCCCGCTGCTGATCTCGCGTTCCAGGTTGCATTCGCGTAGCGCCTGGGTAAACGAGCCAAACTCGGCTCTCATCTGCCGGCGAGACACCTGTCCCATCTTCATTACTTCCAATATGCTCGGCGTGCGCCCCAGCTTCTGCGCGCAGCCCGTGATTGCATCCATCATCTCCTGCTTCGTCATGCGTCTTCTCCTGATAGATAGCCACGCATGGGTGGCTTCTGAATTTGAGTCTTTGCTTTTCTGATTACGGCGACTCGCAGCGCAATCACCCGCTCACGGGCGATCTCTGGCTTCTCCAGATTTCGCGACCTTTATCCGCGATCATCCGCGTAAATCCGCGGTAAAGTCTTGGGCTTCCGATCACGGCGATTACGGAGATCACGGCGATCTCTTGGACACACTTATCCTGTTATTTAATTTGCTGATTGCAGATTGCTGAACGCAGACTGCTGGGTGTCTCTACACAATCTGTGGCCCAAACGATGGGTCGGCTATGATCGCGTGGTTGCTGGCCTTTTTGGGTTTCCCGCCTCCATTTGGGAACCCCGGATCGCTAAACCGGCTTTGCTCTTACTGCCCTTTTTAGCGTGGTTCGACGGCGCCGCTCCCGGCGAGAACCATTGCGTATGTTAGGCGAACACAATTTCGGAGTCAATAGGTTGATGAAAAAATAAAAAGTTATCAGACGTTGTCAAGTCGCGTGAGAATTATTGGCAATCGCCAACAGCAAAATGCTGATTCAAGGATTCCCGCCCCCGTAAAACCGCCAACGTACCCCGCAACCTGGTCCCACTTGCGCAATCAACTGACCCGGACAAACACAACTGAAGAGCAAGACTGAAAGATGTGACCCTCATCACATCATTTAGATCAGCACAACGTTAAGCTTCAGTTATTGCACCTGGCAGGCCGGAACTGGCCTGGAATGCAGTCGGCGACAGAAACAGGAAGTATATTGCCCTCCTCTCTCGACCTTTTACCGCAAGCCAGTTTCAAGCAGCTAAGTATCAGAACCGCTTGCCGGGCTGGCTATCTCACTAGAGCCGATGGAAGTTCAAATCTTCAGGGCGGGGTAAAGTCATTGGATTTTAACGAACCATGATCTGACAAGAAATACGGAGACCAAAGCAACAGGAGGACACAATGCACCACGGAGATGTTTCACCCGAGATCGCTCAGGGTTTGCTTGAGCTTAAGAAACGTATCGCAGCGGCCAACATTCCACCGTCCAAACTCGACGAGACCATCAACTTCGCCGTCTGGAATATCCGCGAGTTCGGCAAGAAACACCGCACACAGGCCGCGCTCCACTACATCGCGGAAATATTGGGGCAGTTCGATCTCATCGCGCTCATTGAATTGCGTGACGACCTGCATGACCTCGGCTGCGTTCTACCGATCCTGGGTCCGAGCTGGCAAATCGTATATTCCGACTGGATGCCCGATAGCGGCGGCAACAATGAGCGCACCGCTTTTCTGTTTGACCGTCGCGCCGTGACTTTCAACGGACTGGCCGCGGAAGCAGATGCTCGTCGCGTGAAACACGGAACAGAATACCTCGCCACACAATCCTTCTGGCGCGCTCCCTACATGTGTTCGTTCAGGTCCGGCAACTTCGATTTCATTGCCATCGCAACGCATGCGCGATGGAGCGACGATATTG
>JBAVUZ010000702.1:0-2051 GCA_049697035.1 Candidatus Angelobacter sp.
GGTCTGTATCGGCCTCAGCACCTCGAATCTGGTGATGGAAGTGGGCCACGGAGAGCACGACGCCAAGTTCCTCCCGCAAGTCCGCCAGGATGCGGAGAAGGGCCACGGAGTCGGCGCCGCCGGAACACGCGATCGCAACTCGCGCTCCGGGGTGGAGCAGTTGCTGTTCGCGGATATATTTGAGGACTTTTTCCAGCATTGAGACCTTAGAAACACTTCGTACCATTGTGAAATAATTGCCAGCCTATGTACAGGAAACCGAGCACGCTGAAGGGCCGGGCCATTTTTAGTTTTGGCTTGGGCTTCGGGATATTTCTTCTTGGCGTCACCCTGAGGACGCTGCTGGACCGCTGGGGCGTGAGCGGCGTGACAGCGGCAGTCGATGACCTGCTGATCGGCGTTCTTGCTGGAGTCCTGGTATTCGCCTATGAGCGTCACCAGCACAAGCTCATTCTTGAGAGGATGCGCGTAGTCTCCGAGATGAACCACCACGTCCGCAATGCGCTGCAGCCGATCATGTATTCGCCATATTTAAAAGAACAGGCAGAGCAAGTCAAAGTCATTCAGGAAGGAACCCGTCGGATTGAATGGGCGTTGCGAGAAGTGCTTTCAGGAGAAGACGCGGTCCCGCCAAGCTCCAAATTGCCAAACTCGGCATCGAAGTCCACAGCCTAAGCAGCGGCAGCCGTTAACAGACAAAGTTGCTATACTTTTCTCCCTGTATGAAGGTCACCGTCATCATTCCCGCGGCCGGTCTTGGCACACGCATGGCGCCCGCCGGCAAAAAAGGCGCACCCTCTAAACAATTTTTTGAAATCAGCGGAACGCCCATCGTGATCCACACATTGCGCGTGTTTGCGCGCAATCAGGAGATCAGCCAGATTGTGGTGGCGCTGCGCAAAAATGAGATGGAACGCTTCAGCCGCCAACTGGAAAAAGAAAAACTGTCCGAAAAGGTCAGGATCGTGGAAGGCGGCGAACATCGTCAGGAATCCGTGGCCAACGCGCTTTCACAGCTCAAGGCCGCGCCCGACGACATTGTCCTGGTGCATGACGCCGTACGGCCGTTCGTCGACGACGAGATTATTGCCAACGTGATTCATGAAGTGGAGCGCCACGGCGCCGCGATTGCTGGATTGCCCGCCGTCGATACCATCAAGCAAGTGGAGCGGGCCGCGGAAGGCGCGATTATCACTTCGACCATTCCGCGTGAACGCGTTGTCCAGGCGCAGACCCCGCAGGGATTCCGCTATGAGTTGATCAAGCGCGCCTTTGACAGCGCAGCCGCCGATGGCTTTACCGGCACCGACGAAGCGTCCTTGGTGGAGCGCCTGGGAGAGAGCGTGTGGGTGGTGATGGGCTCGGCCAGAAATATCAAGATCACCACGCCGGCAGACATGGAACTGGCGGAGTACCTGATGCGTTTAACCACTGATTCACACTGATGACACTGATCAAAAATGGCAATTGACTCCAATTACAAACATTCTGAATTGACCGAGGCGATCATCGGTGTCTTCTACGAGGTTTATAACGAATTAGGTTTCGGCTTTCTCGAATCCGTTTATCGTAATTCGTTGCGGCTCGCGCTGTTAGAAAAAGGTCTGTCTGTTGAGCAAGAAGTTGCGGTATCCGTATTTTTCCGTGGCCACAACGTTGGTGATTTCCGCGCCGATTTAATTGTGAACGGAACCATACTCCTGGAACTCAAGACTGCGGAGCAGATCGTTGCCGCTCATGAATCACAGGTATTGAATTATCTTCGATCAACTGCGCTAGAGCTTGGAATCATTCTGAATTTTGGTCCGAAGCCGCAGGTCCGTCGCTTGCTGTTGGACAATTCGCGAAAACATGCAAAGGCGTATCGTGCAGGAGGATCTTTTTGATGTTTTTCAGATCAGTGTTATCAGTGAAAATCAGTGGTAGAAATTCATGAGAATAGGTTATGGCTGGGACTCGCATGAATTCCAAACGGGCGTTCCTCTAAAGATTGGCGGCGTTGAACTTCCCCACGATAAGGGGCTGGCTGGACACTCCGACGGCGACGTTCT
>JBAVUZ010000703.1:0-2870 GCA_049697035.1 Candidatus Angelobacter sp.
CTGGGACAAAATCCCGCGCGGCAGGCGGCGCTGGGTGGCGGACTGGCCAACACCGTGGGCGCAATGACCATCAACAAAGTTTGTGGTTCAGGGCTTAAGGCTGTGGCGCTGGCGACGCAGGCCATCCAGACCGGTAACGCTGAGATCGTGGTGGCGGGCGGCATGGAATCCATGACGAATGCGCCGTATCTGCTGCCGCAGGCGCGTAAAGGCTACAGGTTGGGGAATTCTCAGATCATCGATTCCGTCGTCAATGACGGCCTCTGGGATATTTACAACAACTACCACATGGGCATGACGGGCGAGAATGTGGCGCAGAAATATGGCGTCACGCGCGAACAGCAGGACGAATACGCCGTGAGCTCACACCAGAAAGCGGTGCAGGCGTGGAAAGAATGCCGCTTCAAGAGCCAGATTGTCCCGGTGGAGCTGCCGGCAAAGAAGAAAGGCGAAACGCCGGTGATATTCGAGAAGGATGAAGGCCCGCGTGAAGACACCACGGCAGCGGCGCTGGGCAATCTGAAACCTGTATTCAAGAAAGATGGCACAGTAACGGCGGGCAACGCTTCCACGATGAATGACGGCGCGGCGGCTGTGGTAGTAACGTCGGCTTCCCGGGCGAAGCAGTTGGGCGCACAGCCGATGGTCCGCGTGGTGGCGCAAGCGACGAGCGGCACGGCTCCCGAGTGGGTGATGATGGCGCCTGTGGATGGCATCAGGAAAATTTGGGCCAAGACGGGATGGAAGCCTGAAGACGTTGATTTGTACGAGATCAATGAGGCGTTCGCGGTGCAGTCTGTAGCTGTGATCAAAGAGCTGGGCATCGATCCTGCACGGGTGAACGTGAATGGCGGCGCTGTGGCGTTGGGACATCCAATTGGCGCAAGCGGAACGCGCGTGCTGGTGACGCTGATTTATGAATTGATCCGACGGAACGGCAAGCGCGGGATTGCGGCGTTGTGTCTGGGCGGCGGAAATTCCGTGGCGATGGCGGTGGAAAGAATTTAACTCTTTCTGAAATTCCGAACGCAGTGAGGGAGCCCTGTTAGCCGCGACATACTAAAGGCAGAAGAGAAATCAGGCCGCGAATCAACGCGAATGAACACGAATCAGACAACGATTCGGAAAAGCGTCGGTTCGCGGTTTCGTGTTTGCGGTCAACCTTCCAGGCGATAGCGATCCCTCGCACGCTCGGGATTTTTTACTTGCCGTCCTGCGAATCGATCACAATCTTTCTCAGGCCGCGGTAGAGCGCCTGCACTTCTTCGTAAATATTCGAGATGCCTTCCGTGAAGCGAGTGATGCTGCCGGAGTCCAGATCGGCGGTGACGTTGTGGGCGAGCTTGCGCAGCATGTGCATGCGTTCAGCCTCAAGCTGGGGCAGGACTTCAAAAGGATCGCCGCCTTTGGAGTTCAGGTCGACCCACTGCACCACGGACCACGCGGTCTGCCGGAGATGTTCCACCGCGTCATGAAACTGGGCGATGATGCGCGGGTCCACCTTGTCAATTACCAGACCCTGTTCCAGCTGATTGAGTTCTTCAATCGTGCGGGTAACCTGTGTAGACATCTGGCTGGACATTTTGCTGGAACCTCCGCGTGAAATTGGTTGAATGGTGTTCGGGGTGAACGGCCGGGAAACCGGAAGTGGATCTTCAGGCGCGAGCTTTTGCGGATCGTCCGTGCTCAAGTCAAGCGACCCTGAAAGCAGGCTCAGGATGTATTCAAGCTTAGCCTGGTCTTCTCTGCCGATCTGGGTAAACACCAGGCCCAGCCCAACGGCATGGTGTGAAGTCTTGACCTGCGCACGGCCGCGCACCACGTTGTCACGCACACGCAGCATGACAAGGATTTCCGTGCCCACCGGAAGCGTGGATATGGTTTCAACGTAACAGCCGGTCAAGCTCAAGTCACTTAAATTGCCAAACACTGGCGGCGCACTTTCGTTGCGGCGCATCTCAACGCCGCCGGTGCAGTGGAAACGCTGCTGGGCCCTTCTGGTTCCTGTGGGTTCTGGCATAGGTCTCCTTGCCTGTTGCGGTGCTGGGGCTGCCCCGGCAAACCCTGCAAAGCTGGAAGCAGACTGCGTTGTCTGTATGGCCGGCGACTTCAATTTTGCACCAAAGAGTTTCTTATCGGGCTCAACCACCTGTATACCGATCTGTCTTGACTTGGCTGCGTCACGTCCAACCCAGACTACTTTGCAGCGTGCTTTCTGGTTTTCATGCTGGAGGGAGATGACTTCGCCTTCGCGGACACAATCAATCCCGATGAGCCGCGCGCCTACGGAGCTGGCATTCACCGTGCGAGCATGTTGCACAAACGGTTTGCCGTAGAGGTCCATGCCCCACACTTTAACGTCGAGGCTGATGTCAACGCGAGGCTCAAGATACCGCGTCATAAAAAACACCGGTGAGAATGGCTTGATGGTACTTTCAAAAGGGGGTCAAATTCAATGGAAACATGTACTTGAGTAACCCCACAGGTCAAGCGGTTACGGTACTTCTGGTGTGATTCAGTCTGCAAAATTCTGCATTTCAGCCCGCTCTTGCTAGAATGCTTTGCCAGCCCAGGAGATCACCCGCCAGCATGCTCTTCAAGACCCAGAGCGCCGCAGTCTTTGGAATCGACGCCAATATCATTGAGGTTGAAGTCGATATTAGCCCAACCAGAAGCCAGGAAGAGAATTTCCAGACCGTCGGCCTACCCGATGCCGCGGTGCGTGAGAGCCGGCAGCGCATCCGCGCGGCCCTGAGAAACTGCGGTTTTGAAGTGCCGATCACGCAGATCACCATCAACCTTGCGCCGGCGGACGTCAAGAAAGAGGGCTCAGGCTTTGACCTGCCGATGGCCATGGGAATTCTGGGCGC
>JBAVUZ010000704.1:0-3511 GCA_049697035.1 Candidatus Angelobacter sp.
GATTGCGTCACGCTTTTATCGCAATCACCTTAACCAAGCGCGCGCTCAACCCAGAGTTAGGTCCCGGCGGTAGACCCAACGCGGTATCTAGGCCAATATTTAGCCTGAGGTCCTCTAGCAATGAAGCCGAGGGCACCGTATTGGATATAAGTGCCTCCGATTCCGGTCGAGGATTCTCGACACTCTTCGCCCGATAAACTTGAATCCTTAACTCTGGATCTGCCTGAGCACGGATACAGAGTGCCCGAAGGTAAAACCTGTTGAATTCTCCTTCTGCCAACATCTCTGGTGCATTGATCGGAACTTTTCTGGTTTTTGTGCCCGTTTTGGTGGTGTACGCTTCATGCGTCTTAAGACGGCCAAGCGTCCCTAGCTCTGCCGCAAGCGACGAATCGTTGCCAGAAATTATCGCTTCTCTAAGCAAAACAGGATAGTCATTGCGTCCAGAATCAGTAAGTCGCGGACTTAAATACAGCCGGCCGACCGCAATATCGGCGTCTAACTCCTTAATCATCTCTGGGCGCGTGGTGGAATCAAGATTTTCTAAATTCAATGCCATGTTCGCTGGAATTCTGACATCCCGGTAGAAACAGTCGATTGAGCGAAACTCCTGCCCTCGCCCGAAATTGATACCTAGGGCAATCCGAGGGTAGCGCGACACTTGTCTTTATCCTCGCCCTCCCCAAAACTGTTATCCTTTCCCCGAGGATCTCTAACGCCCATGCGCCTACTCCTGACATTTCTACTGGTATCAACCATCATGGCTACTGCCCAGAAAACTCCTGCTCCTGCATCCGCTGGCACTTCATTTCCCAACGCCGACGAACTCAACCAGATGGCGGCGCGCTTTGCGCCTGCGCCGCTGGATGTCGATCTTTCCAGCCTCTCCGCGGGCGACAAGAAAGCGCTGGCCAAGCTGATTGAGGCCGGGCATATCGTGAACCATCTGTTCATGCAGCAGTTCTGGGGCGGCGACCTGGCGCTCTACCAGAAGCTGCAACTGGATAAGTCCGCGCTGGGCAAGGCGCGGCTGCATTATTTCTGGATCAACAAGGGCCCGTGGTCGGAAATTGACGAGCACAAGGCGTTCCTGCCCGGAGTGCCGGCGAAGAAGCCGGCGGGCGCGAACTTCTATCCGGAAGACATGACCAAGGAGGAATTTGAGGCCTGGGCCAAGACGCTCTATCCGGAATCGAAAGAGCAGGCGGAAGGCTTCTTTACGGTGATTCGTCGCGGGACCGGCAAGAAATTGGGGGGCAATAATCTAAAGATGGTCCCTTACAGCGAAGAATACAAAACCGATCTGGCCAAAGCCGCCGCGCTACTGAAACAGGCAGCCGCGCTCACGGACAATGAGTCGCTCAAAAAGTTTCTTATCACGCGCGCCGCAGCCTTCAGCACCAACAACTACTTTGAAAGCGACATGGCATGGATGGACATGGACGCGCCCGTGGACGTGACGATTGGCCCGTATGAGACTTACAACGACGAGCTGTTTGGCTACAAAGCCGCGTTTGAGGCCTACATCAACGTGCGCGATGAGAAAGAGTCCGCGCGGCTGGCCTTCCTGGGCGAGCACCTGCAGGAGATCGAAAATAACTTGCCGGAAGACCCGAAGTATCGCGTGCCCAAGCTGGGATCGGCGGCGCCCATCCGCGTGGTGAATGAAGTGTTTGCCGCCGGCGACGGCAGCCATGGCGTGCAGACCGCGGCTTACAACCTGCCCAATGACGATAAAGTTGTCCAGCAGAAGGGCAGCAAGCGCGTGATGCTCAAGAACATTCAGGAGGCAAAATTCAAGTCCACGCTGGAGCCGATTTCGAAAGTGGTGCTGCAACCGGCGGCGCAGCAGGACTTGAGCTTTGAATTGTTCTTTACCCACATTGTGGCCCACGAACTCACGCACGGGCTGGGCCCGCACCAGATCAAAATCAACGGTCGCGACACCAACCCGCGCCTGGAGCTGAAAGAACTTTACAGCGCAGTGGAAGAAGCCAAGGCTGACGTGACCGGACTCTTCGCGCTGCAATATCTGATGACGCAGGCCGATAAAGGCGCCGTTCAAGCTCCACTTCCGCATGGCCCGGATGCCGAGCGCAAACTTTACACCACGTATCTTGCGTCGTCATTCCGCACGCTGCGCTTTGGCCTGCAGGATTCACACGCCAAAGGCATGGCCGTGCAGTTCAATTATTTTCTGGATAAAGGCGCGTTCGTCGCCAACTCTGACGGCACCTTCAGCGTAGACCTGAACAAGATCAAAGACGCCGTCGCGGGCCTGGACCACGATCTGCTCACGCTGGAAGCCACCGGCGATTATGCCGGCACAAAGAAACTGATGAGCGAGATGATGGTGCTGCGTCCTGAAGTGCAGAAGGCGCTGGAACGGTTGAAGGGCGTGCCCACAGACATTGAGCCGGTATTTGTGACCGCCGACAAACTGGCGGGGGCGAAAGCGCCGTCAAGCAAAACAGCCAAGAAAAAGTGAGCCCGGAATGCGAATAACGCATCCTAGCTATTGAGGCATAAATGCACCCGCTCGTCGCCAATACGGATGACCTTATCAGTGTCCTTGACCGTGTCCTGGATAAAGGGATTGTCCTCGAATCGTGGGCACGTCTCTCTTTGCAGGAATCTGGGTTAATTTCCGTCGACGCCAGAGTTCCTTCCGGCTCCAGAATTTCCGTCGAATCGTCCGCCGTGTACGTCGGCTACGGAACCCGCGGTACGTGGCGCGAAGACCTGGAACTGGACGATCTATTTCCCTTCTGGCGGCGCGATCTCTGGAGCAAATAGCCCGCCGCGCAAGGCCCGAAAACTGTGAAAATCGCGCTGTTGACTTTTTAGTTATGTAGCGATATTCTGCGTTTACACGGGAAAGGAGGGCGATCCTAATATATGAAGAATTCTGATTGTAGTGGTTTACGTGAGGTGGCTGAGGCTTAAGGCGTGAGTCTTTAAGTCCTGGGCGAAGTTGTGATTCGTATAAGGCCTCCGCGCCTTCAGCCAATCCCAACAGCTTACCGAATAACCCCGCACATTGTGTGCGGGGTTATTTGCTTTTGCGGGGGAAAAGGGGGAGGGACACCTTTTTTGCTGCAATCTTTTTCAGGACCGGCCTGCAGACATGGCTTTGGCGCGTTTTTTTACCACCACAGCCGGTTTGGGATCTGACTTGGTTGTGCGGAACACGTCCCTGATGGCCAGTCCCAGCAGGAAGTAAACTTCACGATCCGTAACGATTTCGTAGAAGACCTTCATCGCACGCCAGATTCTCATTCGTGCCTCCAATTAGGATGGGCCGAGAATGGTTCAGATGCGGCAGGTTGAATCCAGAGTTGCTGACTTTGCGGTAAAGTTGCAAAAAATAGAGAGATTTTGGCGAATAAATGTCGTAAAAGCCTAAGTTATGATGCAGTTCGCTTGTCGCGCCAGCCTATCCAGAGGGCGATTGCCAGTTGGAAAAAGACGCCGCCCATCGCATCGATAAAGACGTCCCGCAGGCTTGGCC